>JBJOIB010000097.1:0-7347 GCA_046047375.1 Bacteroidota bacterium | reverse complement strand
CCTCCTGATTTCGCAAATTTCGAATGGTCACATCTTCAGGATTCATGGGCATTCCGTCAGGAGTCATCAGGACGATTTCGGCCTCGATCACCTCATGCCAGTTTTCCCACCAGAATAGATCATCACCGCCGCCTGTTACATCTCTATCGCTACAGAAATAACCGAACTCGTCTCCGATAAACATCATTCCGAAATCGTCGTCCCGGCTGTTTACGGGCATTCCGGGATTTATTGGCTCTTTCATCTCGTTCGGAAACCCAAAGAAAATATCAATCCCTCCTAAGCCAGGATGTCCGTCTGAAGCGAAAACAAACTCGCCTTTTGGACTAAACGAAGGGTAAATCTCGTTTCCCTCGGTATTGATGTTACCTTCCAATCGAACGGGCTCAGACCAACCTTTGGATGTGCGCTCAGCGCGGTAAATATCGAAGCCATTTCCGTCGTGATTGGAGCAAAAATAGAGGTACCGACCATCGGGAGAGATGGCGGGATAGGCGGTGCTGAATCCATCTACGTGAAATGAAAAATCCTTCGTCGTTTTCCATAAACCGTTGATCAATTCGAAACTGACAATGGCGGAAGCTACTTGCGCTGACTGATCAATCACAGGGGTTTGCTCTTTCACGAAGAATCGCGTTACATAAAGGATTCCGCGATTTTTATCGTAGCATGATGGACCCTCCGAGTAGTATGAGTTGAGTTCACCTTTCGCCGGTTCAGCAGCTACCAGGTTAAACATTTCGTCGACGCTGGTTTCGAATAAATCGTAATCCAGAAGATACCTCCGATGGGGGAACCATTCACCGTCTACACCCCCAGCTATTGGAACCAGAAGCAGCTCCTCGGTTTTGGTTGGACTTCCAACAGATCTATTTGCATTGGCACCCATGGACGCTGCGTTGAATGCAGGCTCTTGTGTGAGCAGGGCTTTGAAGTAATAAGGGTCGTTCTTTAATTTTTCCGCTCTTGAATCTTCAGGCGAAGCCTCGAAAAAACGATCAATCCAACTCAGTGCTTGTTCATCTTGCCCCATCGATTTTAGCACTTGAGCTCCGTAGTAATAATCGAGCGCATCAAAGGGGCCCGCTGTAACTGATTGTTCATACCATTGCAAAGCTTCTTCTTCCATGCCAAGCAGACGGTAACAATCAGCAATGCGACGTTGTATGAAGGGGTTTTCAGGGAATTTTTCATGTGCATTTAGAAACAAATCCAACGCATCGAAATAATCCATTGAAAGAAACGATTGCTCCGCCTTCTTTGCGATTCGGGGCATTTCGGAATTATCGTTTGCAGCCAACGGCAGAAAGGCAGCCATCAGCAGCATTGTTAAGACCAGGGTGAAGCTTGTTTTTTTCATGGTTCATTCTCTGCGTGTGTGTACGTTGTAAGAAGCCTCTACGATGGTCAGTCAGAGTCCGATAAACTTGTCGGAATCGCTTTACAAAGGCGGGCGATTTTCCACTGGAAATGCCTATCTTCGCGCATTCCAAAAAACAGATCTGGATGGCATCGAAATATCCCGAATACAAGCAGTTGAATCTGCCCGAAATGGCCAGTGAGGTATTATCGTTCTGGAAGTCGGAGAAGATTTTTGAGAAGAGTATCACCACACGCGACCCGCAAAAGCCTTACGTTTTTTTTGAAGGTCCTCCTTCTGCGAATGGGATGCCTGGAATTCACCACGTGATGGCTCGTTCCATCAAAGACATTTTCTGTCGATACAAAACTTTGAAAGGGTATCAGGTGAAGCGCAAGGCGGGATGGGATACACATGGATTGCCCATTGAATTAGGGGTGGAGAAAGAATTGGGGATCACCAAAGAAGATATTGGCAAAAAGATCTCTGTTGAGGAATACAACCAGGCGTGTAGAAAGGCAGTAATGCGCTATACCGATATCTGGAACAACCTTACAGAGCAAATGGGGTATTGGGTCGACATGAACGACCCCTACGTAACTTACCACAACAAATATATTGAGTCTGTTTGGTGGCTGCTTCGCCAACTATATGACAAGAACCTTCTGTATAAAGGATATACCATTCAGCCCTATTCTCCAAAAGCAGGAACGGGTCTGAGCAGCCATGAATTGAATCAGCCAGGTACGTACCGGAATGTGAAAGACACCACCATCGTTGCCCAGTTCCAGGTTAAACAGGAAAGCATAGGTGTGCTGGAAAGGCTTGCCGGTGGCGCGTTGCAGGGGAATGCATACCTTTTGGCATGGACAACCACTCCGTGGACGTTGCCATCGAATACCGCTTTAACAGTGGGGCCTGACATCGATTATATTCTTGTATCTACCACCAATAAATACACAGGTGAACCGATCAATGTAGTATTGGCCGCAGCTCTCGAAGGCAAGCACTTACCGGTTAAAAAGGATGAGCCTTACCAGATTCTGGGAAGATGCAAGGGGCGTGATCTGGTTGGGATTACCTACCATCAGTTGCTTCCATACGCCCTACCTATGAACGATGCTGACAAAGCTTTCAGGGTGATTCCCGGTGCTTTTGTGACCACTGAAGATGGAACCGGTATTGTGCACACAGCACCTACATTCGGTGCAGACGATGCGCAGGTTGCTCGCGAAGCAGGCGTACCTCCCATGTTGGTTGATGATGGGGCAGGGAATGGAATACCGCTCGTGAATCTGCAAGGTAAGTTCATTGACGGCCTTGGAGATTTATCAGGAAAATATGTAAAAGAAGAGTATTACGATGACGATCAACGTCCTGAAAAATCAGTGGATGTTGAAATCGCTATCGGTCTTAAAGAGCGAGGCTTAGCCTTCAATGTAGAGAAGTACGAACATACCTACCCACATTGTTGGAGAACCGACAAACCGGTTTTGTATTATCCGCTCGACTCATGGTTTGTGCGCGCAACTGCCGCGAAAGAACGCATGGCTGAGCTCAACAAAACCATCAATTGGAAGCCTGAAAGCACAGGGACAGG
Organism: Bacteroidota bacterium; assembly: GCA_046047375.1. GTDB lineage: Bacteria > Bacteroidota > Bacteroidia > Flavobacteriales_D > Sanyastnellaceae > RI-182. The sequence goes on along the minus strand of JBJOIB010000097.1, from coordinate 4,387 downwards.
TCGATTTGGTAATTGGCTCGAAAACCTCAACGATTGGAACCTAAGCCGCAGCCGTTATTGGGGAATTCCTATTCCGATTTGGCGCACTGAAGACGGTCGTGAGGCCAAATGCATCGGGTCTGTGGCAGAGTTGAAAGATGCTTGCGACGCTTCGGTGGCAGCGGGCCTCATGTCGACCAACCCATTTGCGGATTTTAATCCGAACGACATGTCTGACGCGAATTACGATCGCTTTGACCTTCACAAGCCTTTCGTTGACGAAGTGGTGTTGGTTTCGTCAGACGGCCGTCCTATGCGAAGGGAAGCCGATTTGATCGACGTGTGGTTCGACTCAGGTGCCATGCCATACGCCCAATGGCACTACCCTTTCGAGAACAAAGAGTTTATTGAGAAAAACCAGGCCTTTCCGGCCGATTTTATTGCTGAAGGTGTAGACCAAACTCGAGGTTGGTTCTATACACTTCATGCCATCGCAACCCTGGTGTTTGATTCGGTAGCCTACAAAAATGTCATCTCCAACGGATTAGTCCTGGATAAAAACGGGCAAAAAATGTCGAAACGTCTTGGCAACGCTATCGATCCGTTTTCTACCCTGAACCAATACGGTCCGGATGCCACGCGGTGGTATATGATCACCAACGCTCAGCCGTGGGACAACCTGAAGTTTGATCTCGATGGTATTACCGAGGTTCAGCGTAAGTTTTTTGGAACGGTTTACAACACGTACAACTTCTTTGCAATGTACGCGAACATAGACCAGTTCAGCTATTCGGAAAAGGATATTGCAATTGCTGATAGGCCTGAATTGGATCGGTGGATATTGTCGAAACTCAACTCCCTTATCGCATCTGTAGATGAGGCTTATGCATCCTATGAACCAACCCGTGCGGGTCGATTGATACAAGATTTTGCCGTCGAAGACCTCAGCAACTGGTACGTGCGTCTTAGTCGACGACGTTTCTGGAAAGGGGAATATCAAGACGACAAAATATCGGCCTATCAAACCCTATATACCTGCCTGGAGGTTATTGCCAGATTGGCCGCACCAATTGCTCCGTTTTTCAGTGACCGGTTGTATAAAGATTTAACAGCGGTTACCGGACGTGAGGCTTTTGAATCGGTGCATTTGGCGCATTTTCCGAAGGCTGATTCCAACGTAATCAGTGCGGAGCTGGAAGGACGAATGGACATTGCGCAGCGGGTTTCATCCATGGTTTTGAGCATCCGTAAGAAAGAAAAAATACGGGTGCGTCAGCCCTTACAGCGCATCATGATACCTATTCTTAACAAAGAGTTTGAAGGCATGCTCCAAAAAGTAGAAGCACTCATTCTCAGTGAGGTGAACGTGAAAGAGCTTCAGTATCTGCACGATACAGGTGTTTTGGTAAAAAGCATCAAACCTAACTTCAAAACGTTGGGGCCGCGGTTCGGAAAAGATATGAAGGTGGTGGCTGGATGCATATCTGCCTTGACGCAAGATCAAATAGCTGAAATTGAGCAGAAAGGAACCCTTACCATTGCGTTGCCTGACGGTGAAGCGCAGTTGGAATTGACGGATGTGGAGATCGCATCTCAGGATATTCCGGGTTGGACAGTTGCTTCAGATGGAAAAGTGACTGTAGCCTTGGATATTACATTGACCGAATCGCTTGTTCAGGAAGGTATAGCTCGTGAAATGGTGAACCGCATCCAGAATCTCAGAAAAGACAGCGGATTGGATATTACAGACACCATCGCTCTGCGAATTGGGCGCAACGCAGTGATTGAAGAAGCCGTCCAAAGTAATTTAGATTATATTTGTCGAGAAACGTTGACAAAAAAGCTCGAAATTGTAGACCACATCGAGGATGGAACGGCTGTTCAGGTAGACGATGAGCTTTCAACAGTGATCGCAATCGAACGTATGAATTAAAAGTGAGTTTATGGCAGAGGTACGTTACTCAGATGAAGAACTGAAAGAGTTCGAAGTATTGATCCAGGATAAATTGGTGCAGGCGCGCCAAGACTTGGATCAGTTGAAGAAATCACTGTCGCATGAAGATGATAACAGCACAGATGATACTTCCCCAACCTTTAAAATGATGGAAGACGGTTCAGAAACCATGAGCCGTGAAGAAACAGCTCAGTTGGCAGCCCGTCAGGAGAAGTTCATCATGAGCTTGGAAAACGCGCTGTTGCGAATCAAGAATAAGACTTACGGAATCTGTCGTGAAACAGGTAAGTTGATTTCGAAAGAACGCCTCCGACTTGTGCCGCATGCTACATTGAGCATCGAAGCCAAATCGAAACAATAACGCCCAAACATAAAGGGTAGTCCCCCCATGGCCAAGTACAAATACGCCCTGTTGGTGGTTTTCCTAGTGCTCCTGATAGACCAGATATCGAAAATCTGGATTAAAACGCATTGGACCATTGGTGAAAGCCACACCTTGATCAGTGGACTGATTGAGCTTCATTTTATTGAAAACAAAGGCATGGCCTTCGGCTTAAGCTTGCCAGGGGTATGGGGGAAGTTGGCCCTGACCATCTTCAGAATCATAGCTGTTGTAGCTATTTGGATTTTCATGAAGCGAAACATCCTTGCCGGTGCACCGAAGGGATTCATAACATGCATAGCCATGGTGTTTGCTGGTGCCATGGGGAATATCATCGACAGTTTGTTTTACGGAGTGTTTTTTTCCCGAAGCAACCTCGGGGAAGTGGCGTCTTTCTTGCCTGCCGGCGGAGGCTATGCTTCTGAAGGTGCTCTAGGTGGATTTCTGGAAGGCTATGTGGTAGATATGTTGCACTTTACGGTGCATTGGCCAGAGTGGATGCCTTTTGTTGGTGGCAGCGGTGAAGTTTTTCCGCCTATTTTCAACGTGGCTGATGCCGCCATCTCCCTGGGCGTAATTTGGATTATCATCCGACAGAAGAAGTACTTCCCTGCGGATAAAGAAGAGGTAGAACAGTCGGCATCCGAAGCTCCGGTAGCTGATTAATTCGCTCGCTCCACCCAATCTCCGTGCTGCTTGATGAGATCAATCAAGGCAGATACGGCCTCTTCTTCAGGTACGTTTTTCTGCACAACTTCTTTCTCTTTATAGAGACTGATTTTACCAGGACCTGTGCCTACATATCCATAGTCAGCATCAGCCATCTCACCAGGACCGTTCACGATACAGCCCATGATGCCGATTTTTACCCATTTCAGGTGACTGGTGGCTGCTCGAATTTTAGCCGTGGTTTCTTGTAAGTCGAACAAGGTGCGTCCGCAGCTCGGACAAGAGATATACTCGGTTTTCGAAATGCGTGTTCGCGTTGCTTGGAGGATGCCGAATGACACAGAGTTGATAAGCTGAGGCGAAGCCGAGGAAGCATGCAACCAAACCCCATCTCCAAGACCGTCAATTAGCAATCCACCTGCATCCGTTGCTGCGAAAAGCATGAACTCTTCCTCATTCGCTTCGCTGTAAGTTCTGCGAATGATTACAGGTACGTCGCATTGTGCCTTCATGAGGCGAAAGAATGCCGCACGCTGTTCAGCCATGCCATGAGCATTGTCGGTTTCCAGTACAAGTACTGCTGTGCGATCATCCTTCAGTGTATCAATCACTTCCGGGGTGAGATCATGGATGCTGGCGCGGAAGAAGTTAAGTTCAGGGTGCTTATCGCCGGTGTATCCGGCATGAAAGAGAGGGTAATGACGGGTGAGATCGGAATGTTGTAACCAGGTTTGGCCATCTACAATAACACCCAAGGTACCCGGTATTTCAAAATCCAAAGTAGCCGAGCCCGTGTAAATGAAGTCACAGGCCATGTCTGCAATGTTCCACTTATCAAGTGCCACAGAGTAGTTGTAACCAACGGCGAATAAATTTGCAGGCTTCAGCTCGGAGCGATTGGAAAAATCAACAATAACGCGGGGAACATGAGGTTTACCGACAGCGAGCACTTCGCGTGTGTCTCGACGGTGGTATTCGTACGGATTCACCATGACTGGTTCTTCCGGTATGAGGGTATGTTGTTTGCGGTGGTTGTAGCGCTCCACAAGTTGCCGTGCCACTGGTATCTCCGCTTCAGGCTCTTCTGTTAGTGAAACGCGTACGGTATCGCCTATTCCGTCTTCCAAAAGGAGGCCAATGCCGATAGCGCTTTTTATTCGGCCATCTTCTCCGTCTCCGGCCTCGGTAACGCCAAGGTGCAGCGGATAGTTCATGCCTTCCTTCATCATTTCAGCTACGAGAAGTCTATAGGCTTGCACCATCACTTGCGGGTTGCTCGCTTTCATGGAAATCACCAGATCGTGGTAATCGTTGTCGCGGCAGATTCGGAGGAATTCCATCGCACTTTCCACCATTCCCATCGGTGTGTCACCGTAACGAGACAAGATTCGATCACTGAGAGA
>JBJOIB010000096.1:0-3744 GCA_046047375.1 Bacteroidota bacterium | reverse complement strand
TGGATCTGGTTGCAGAAACCATGAAGCTTCAGCCCATTGAGGTATTTGAGGTGGCCTCGTTTTACAGCATGTTCAATCTGCGTCCGGTAGGTAAATGCCAGCTGGAGGTTTGCAGAACATCGTCGTGCTGGACCCGTGGAGCAGAAGACATTATCGAATACATTTCGAAGAAGCTAAACATCAAAGAAGGAGAAACAACTCCTGACGGAATGTTTACGCTTAAAACCGTAGAGTGTTTGGGATCATGCGGCTCGGCACCAATGCTTCAGTGCGGAGCAGAATATCACGAGAACTTAAACCCTGAACGGGTTGATGCGCTTATAGAACGATATCGTGCCGAAGGCACAAGAAAGAATTACACCGATTTAGATTACAAAAACTCCAGATAAGAGGCTATGGGAAGAAAATTGCTGTTGGCCAACGATCACATTGAAGGCATTCGATCGTACGATGTTTACCGCAAAAACGGGGGCTACGCCTCGGTTGAAAAAGCGCTCAAAACCATGAGTCCCGAAGCGGTTGTGGAGGAAGTAAAGACTTCTGGTTTGCGGGGCCGCGGAGGGGCAGGTTTCCCTACGGGAATGAAGTGGAGTTTTTTGGCGAAGCCGGAAGGCGTTCCGCGTTATCTCGTGTGCAACGCCGATGAGTCGGAGCCGGGTACGTTTAAGGACAGGTATTTGATGGAGCAGATTCCCCACCTTTTGGTAGAGGGAATGATTACGGCGAGCTATGCGCTGGGGGCTAAAACATCATACATATATATCCGCGGAGAATACTTTTATGTATCGAGGATACTGGAGCAAGCCATTGCTGAAGCATATCAGCAAGGCTGGCTAGGTAAGAACATCCTGGGTTCGGGGTACGATCTAGACTTGTATGTGCAGGTTGGTGCCGGTGCTTACATTTGTGGTGAAGAAACAGCCCTGCTTGAATCGCTCGAAGGAAAGCGCGGGAATCCTCGTATTAAGCCACCTTTCCCGGCGGTAGCCGGATTGTGGGGTTGCCCTACTGTTGTGAATAACGTTGAAACAATTGCAGCAGTGGTGCCTATTGTAAATGAAGGGGGTGCTGAATATGCCAAACTGGGCATTGGCCGTTCTACCGGTACAAAACTTATTTCCGCATCCGGAAACATTCGCAAACCTGGAGTTTATGAGATTGAACTGGGTGTGTCGGTGGATGAATTTTTACATTCGGATGAATATTGCGGGGGTATGGCCAATGGCAAGCGCCTGAAAGCATGTGTTCCGGGAGGTTCTTCAGTGCCAATTTTGCCGGATTATTTAGTAACAAAAACAGCATCCGGCGAGGACCGCTTGATGACATATGAGTCCTTATCGGACGGTGGTTTTGCTACCGGTTCAATGCTGGGCTCAGGAGGTTTTATCGTGTACGATGAGCATCAGTGCGTAGTGAGGAATACCTGGAATTTTTCTAGATTCTATCACCATGAAAGTTGCGGTCAATGCAGCCCTTGCCGCGAAGGAACCGGTTGGATGGAAAAGGTGCTTCACCGCCTGGAAAAGGGTATGGGCAACATGGATGATATTGATTTACTGGTTGAGGTTGCCGGGAAGATTGAAGGAAACACGATTTGTCCTTTAGGTGATGCGGCCGCATGGCCCGTTGCTGCGGCTATTCGTCATTTCAGACATGAATTTGAATACCATGTAAAACATCCCGATAAAGTGAAAGATCCGAAACACGGGTACAGAGAACCAATAATGCCGGTAAGGCCTGTTGTTACAGCATAAAAATTAGCGTATGGAACTGTTAAAAGTCACCATTGATAATAAGACAATTGAAGTGCCTGCGGGGACAACCATTTTGCAGGCAGCAAGAATGATAGGCAAGGATGTAGCTCCTCCGGCCATGTGTTATTATACCAAACTGAAGACTTCGGGGGGGTATTGTCGTACCTGTTTGGTAAAAGTAAGTAAAGGTTCGGAAAAAGATCCGCGTCCAATGCCCAAGCTGGTTGCTTCATGCAGGACAACCGTTATGGATGGCATGGAAGTTCAGAACTATACTTCTCCGGAGGTTGTAGAGGCGCGTAAAGGAGTTGTAGAATTTTTGCTGATCAATCATCCTTTGGATTGTCCGATTTGTGATCAGGCAGGAGAATGTCATCTGCAGGATTTGTCATACGAAAACGGCAGAAGCTACAGCAGATATGAATTTGACAGGCGTACATTTGATAAAATAGACATCGGCGACAAGATCAAGTTGCACATGACGCGTTGCATTTTGTGCTATCGTTGTGTAAAGGTTGCTGATCAGCTAACTCCCGGGCGGGTGCATGGTGTAATTAACCGGGGCGACGTCGCAGAAATTTCCACATACATTGAGAATGCTGTTGAGAATGAATTTTCGGGCAACATGATTGATGTTTGTCCTGTTGGTGCCCTCACCGATAAAACCTTTCGGTTTAAGAGCCGGGTTTGGTTCCTGAAACCTTTCGATGCGCATCGCGATTGCGATAAATGTTCAGGTAAGGCAGTTGTGTGGAAATATGGAAATGAGATTTACAGAGTAACAGGTCGTAAGGATCAATGGGGCGAGGTGGATGAGTGGATTTGCAATACCTGCAGATTCGATAAAAAAGATTCGGCTGACTGGACCATTGAAGGTCCGCGTAAAATTGACCGCCACAGCGTGATTTCTCAGAATCACTATGAAGCGGAGACTAAGTTTGTTGATTCACCGGTAACATTACCTAAAAAACAACTCAGCTAATATGGAATTGCTGTTTCTGATAGATAAGACGGTTATTGCCTTTGTAGCATTTGCAATTACCTTGTTAATAGCCACGTATAGTACGTATGCAGAGCGAAAGGTAGCTGCCTTTATGCAGGATCGTGTAGGTCCTGACAGAGCGGGTCCGTTTGGAATTCTTCAGCCGCTGGCCGATGCCGGAAAGTTTTTCTTTAAGGAGGAAATCATCCCGAATACTTCGGATAAGTTTCTTTTTATAATTGGTCCGGGTATTTCAATGCTCACCGCATTGATGACCTCGGTGGTCATACCCTGGGGAGACGCTTTAAATATTGGTGGTCGCGAGGTTTCGCTTCAGGTAGCCGATTTGAATATAGGCGTATTGTATGTGTTTGCTGTGGTTTCGTTGGGTGTATATGGCATCATGATCGGAGGCTGGGCTTCCAATAATAAGTATTCTTTGCTGGGAGCTATTCGCGCATCTTCACAGATGATTAGTTATGAGCTGAGTATGGGGCTTTCATTGATCGCATTGATTATGATGACCGGTACGCTTAGTCTGAAGGAAATTGTTGAACAGCAGCATGGTATGGACTGGAATGTATTTTACCAGCCGTTTGGGTTTTTGTTGTTCATTATCTGTGCTTTTGCAGAATGCAATCGTACGCCATTCGATTTACCGGAATGTGAAGCGGAGCTTGTAGGAGGCTATCATACGGAGTATTCTTCCATGAAACTTGGATTCTACATGTTTGCAGAGTACATCAATATGTTCATCTCTTCGGCATTCATGGCAAGTTTGTATTTCGGAGGTTACAATTTCCCTTTTATGGACAGTCTGGGTTTATCTCAAAATGCTGTCACAATCATCGGAGTAATTGTCTTCTTCCTGAAAATTTTCTTCTTTATTTTCGTCTTTATGTGGATTCGCTGGACAATCCCGAGATTCAGGTACGACCAGTTGATGCGTTTGGGCTGGCAGTGGATGATTCCACTTGCGCTTTTGAACGTATTTGCTACCGGTTTGGT
>JBJOIB010000095.1:0-7960 GCA_046047375.1 Bacteroidota bacterium | reverse complement strand
ATTGGAGGCGTTGGAGCTTGGCTATTATTCTCCAATCACCATTTGATTCAGATTGTTTTTCGGCCAGTGGTGCAATTGACCTCGTTGCTTGCCATTCCAGTGCTGTTGTATTTTACACCGCGCGTGGTTCAGGATGGAATACATCTGTTGCACAGTGTGTTCTTTTTGATTGTGATTTTAAATGTGGCAGCTAACAAGCAATCTGTTTTAAAATTGGAGAATCGTTTTTTTCATGAGTTGGGTAAAATAAGCTATGGAATGTATATGTATCACCTGATGGTGGTGGTGGCGGTGCTCCATTTGGCTGCTCAATTCTTTCCGAGTATGATTAACACCTGGGGTGGAAATGCAGTCATATACCTTACCTGCGTGGTAGTTACCTCCGCAATTTCATACCTTTCGTACCATTATTTCGAATATTACTTTATTCGTTTGAAACAAAGGTTCACCAAAGTAGTCAGCGGTGACGACGCCAAGAAAGCATGAACGGTAGGTTTGTAGTATTTTCAATCATTCTAACGATATTCTTGAGTTCGTTTGTACTCTTCAAAACGCCGTTTGAAGGGTACGTGACTTACTTTTTCATGTTGTTGTTTTTCCCGTATTACATTGCGAAATACGGTGTACCGGCCTTGCCTGTGGCCATTTTCACACCGCTTTTAATTTCTGGTTTGGTGTATATTCAGACCAAAGACAACGTGGATCAGTTGTTCATCAAAATCTTTTTGGGATTCTTTTCATCGGTGCTATTTTACCGCTACGTATTGCAATCATTCAATTATGATGTTCCCCGGCTTTTTGGCTATTACATGAAGGGAGCTGTAATTGTTTCAGCCATAGGGTTGGTACAGATAGCCAGTTACCAAGTGGGTTTTACCCCGGGATATGATTATTCGTGGCTCTTAAACAAGTGGGGATTGAGTCCGGGTGGATTCGGAATACGCCTCAACTCCATTCTATCTGAGCCTGCTCAGTTTTCTGCCGTTGTGGCACCCGCGTTTTTCGTGAGTGTTTACAACGTGTTCTTTCGGAAGACCTTTTTCACTTCGCGCAGGAACTCCATCATAGTGATCATCGCTTATTCACTTACCTTCAGCACACTTGGAATTCTAGGTATGGCCTTGACGGCGATCTTGTTGGTAATCAATTTTGGGTTTTTCAGATACGCTCTTGTGGTTGGTCCCATATTGTATTTCGGACTCACCTATGCCTATGAAAACATTGATGAGTTTAAGGTGCGCTTTGACGGAGTGGTGAATACCTTTTCTGACGACGGTGCTGATTCTGAAAAAATGCGCACCTATACAGACGTGCACGGATCATCGTTCGTATTGTACAACAACTATGTGATTGCAACAGAGAATTTCAAGCGAAATCCCCTGTTTGGAACGGGGCTTGGCTCTCACCCGATTGCCTTTGAGCGCTTCAGTTTGACACGACAGGCCAGGGTGTTACAGGTTGACTTTAACAAGGCCGACGCCAATTCCATGTTCTTACGTTTGATGTCTGAAACCGGCTTGTACGGCTTGCTTGTGATCTTCTTCATTGTATTCAGGAACTTCGTTTTCAAGCGTACATCTCAAAATGAGGTCAACTGGATTATTTCCAGTTCCACGCTTCTCATCATCCTTATTTATTTGATGCGCCAAGGCCATTACTTTTTAAATGGTCTTCCATTCTTTATTTGGTTGTATTACTACACCCGCAAATCCAATGACGCCATGCGCATGGCAACACCAGAAGAGGCTGTGCAATTGACTGCCAAGGACAGCGACACAAAAGAACTCGCAACGATATGAAGAAAGTGCTTTTCTTATACACAGAGTTGGCGGGGGAGATAGTTTCTTGTTTCAATGCCCTTGCCAACGAGGGAGTTGATGTGCACGTGGTGCGATGGCCGGTGAAAGCTGAAGCTCCCTTTGAGTTTGATACCCACCCGAATGTGCACTTGTATAACCGCACCGATTTAGATGATTCCAAGCTTTTACAACTATCTGTGGACTTAGCTCCAGATGCTGTTTTTGTTTCAGGCTGGGTTGATAAAGGATATCTTCAGGTTGCGCGCCATTTTCGGTCCAGAGTTTCGGTAACCTTGTTGCTCGATAATCACTATACCGGATCGTGGAAGCAACGTATAGTATCGCTACTATCGTTTCATTTCATCAAGCCTTTTTTCAACCATGCGTGGGTTCCCGGATCGCCTCAAAAAGTATATGCTGAACGGTTAGGGTTTGGAAAAGCCAACATCAAAACCGGGTTTTATTGCGCTGATACAGATTTGTTCGACGCACATTTCGCACAATTCGGTGCTCCGCAAGAAAACGCATTTATCTTCATTGGCCGTTACGTTCCTTTCAAAGGCATTTATGACTTATGGGAAGCGTTCTCTTTGTTTTCAGAGGAATTCCCTGACTGGAAGCTCTATTGTTTGGGTACGGGTGATCATTGGGAGCAGCGCAAGGAGCATCCAAAAATTGAACATGTAGGCTTTGTTCAACCGAAAGATTTATCCCCGTGGCTTCAACGAGCAGGTGTTTTTGTTCTTCCCAGCCACCGAGAACCGTGGGGTGTGGTAGTGCATGAAATGGCGGCGGCAGGCTTTCCTTTGATATGCAGTGACACCATTGGCGCAGCAAGTATGTTTTTGTCGCCAGCAAACGGCTTGGACTTTAAAGCCGGACAATCAACCTCATTACTTGACGCCATGCGCACAATGGGGTTAAAAAGCCAGGATCAGCGCATCCAGATGGCACAAGCTAGTAGGTCTATAGCGCAGACACTGACCAAACAAAAATGGGTTCAAACCGCGCTAGAAATCGTGGCAGGTTAAGGGGAGAGTTGTACTTTTGATGCATGGCCAAAGTATTAGTTACCGGAGGTGCCGGATTCATTGCTAGCGCTCTAGCACATCGACTGGCGCTGGAAAGCAACGAGGTTGTGATTGTCGACAACCTCCTCACTGGAAAAAAATCCAACATCCCATCTCATCCTGCAATTCGTTTTGTGAAATGCGATGTAAATGATTTCAACGACTTAGCAGGGGTTTTTTATGCAGGCGGATTCGATTTTGTGTTCCACTACGCCGCTTTAGTAGGCGTGCAGCGAACATTAGACAACCCAGTGAAAGTGCTGCACGATATGGACGGTATTCGCAACGTGCTTCAATTGAGCAAAGCCACCGGGGTGAAGCGCGTATTTTTCGCTAGTTCCAGTGAAGTATACGGAGAGCCATTCGAAATTCCACAAAACGAACGAACCACGCCACTTAACTCCCGTCTACCCTATGCCATTGTAAAAAATGCGGGAGAGGCTTGGCTGCGCGCATACCAGAAAGAATACGGCCTTGATTTCACCATATTTAGGTTTTTCAACACCTATGGCCCTCAGCAAAGCGATGATTTTGTGATTTCGCGTTTTATGAAGGCAGCTCTAGCGAACGAACCAATTCACATATACGGAGATGGCCAACAGACCCGAACGTTCTGTTATATTGACGATAACATTGAAGCCTGCTACCGCATTTTTAGCCGCGATTTGTACATCAACGACGTAGTCAATATAGGTGCGGATGAAGAGCTGACCATATTGCATGTGGCTAATGTGGTAAAAGAAATATGCAAAAGCACCTCGCCTATTGTGCATTTACCTGCATTAGCAGAGGGCGATATGAGCCGAAGAAAGCCTGATATAACCAACATGAAAGCTGTTTTAGGCGCTCACCCGCGCGATTTGTACGCTGGTCTTACCAACCTGCTTTCAGCTCAAAATTTGAAGTGATATGTGCGGAATTAATGGAATTGTGGGTATCAGGGATGAAATGGAAGCAGCGCGTCGAGTGATGCGCATGAACGACCGTTTGGAACACCGAGGTCCCGATGCTGAAGGACATTTTGTGATTCCCGACATTGCTCTGGGTCATCGCCGATTGTCAATTATTGATACTTCAAGTGCTGGAAATCAGCCCTTTCACAGTTACGACGGGCAGCAGGTGATTGTTTTCAATGGTGAGATTTACAATTACCTGGAGCTTAAAGAGCGTTTGGATTATCCTTTTTCGACCGGTTCAGATACCGAGGTGCTTTTAGCGGCTTACCGAAAATGGGGCATTGGGATGCTGGAACACCTCAATGGAATGTTCGCCTTTGCTTTATGGGATGACACTACGAAGCAACTTTTTGTGGCGCGAGACCGCATGGGTATTAAACCCTTGTATTATTTAGTAGACAAACGCATTCTGGCTTTTTCTTCTGAAATACGCGCTCTGATGGCGGGTGAATTCGGTTTCAAGAAGCTGAATGCCCAGGTTCTTGATGAATACCTCCGATACCAAACTGTTCATGCCCCTCGCACCATCATTGAAGGGATTTACATGTTGGAACCCGGACACATGATTGTAGCGGGAGATGGTGAATTAGAGATCAAAAAATGGTGGGATCCTGCTGAAAGTGTACCCATTATCACCGAAAACAGAGATGCTAACCTAAAAGAGATCAACCGATTACTTAAGGATAGTGTTGCATTGCGCATGCGAGCCGATGTGCCATTTGGAGCCTTTCTTTCAGGAGGAATTGATTCAAGCGCCATTGTTGGGTTGATGTCTGAAGTGTCATCACAACCCATTGAAACCTTTACAGTAACATTCAACGAAAAAGACTATTCGGAAGCTGAATTTGCTTCAGCAATAGCTCGACGGTTTTCTACCAACCATCACGAGATACGGCTGACTGCGGATGATTTTTTAAAAGATGTTCCGCATGCTTTAGCTGCCATGGATCATCCGAGCGGTGATGGTCCTAATACCTACATTGTGAGCAAGGTGACCAGAAAAAGTGGAGTTACCATGGCTTTGAGTGGGCTTGGCGGCGATGAGCTGTTTGCAGGATATCCTGTTTTTCATCAGGCTACACAGATGTTAAGCAAGCGATGGCTTGCGTCTTTTCCGAAGTTCGTTCGCCGGGCGGTTGGACAATCGATGGTACTTGCGAAGCCGGGTATAACTACTGAGAAAAAGGCCGAAGCCTTACTGCTTGATTATTATGATCTGGAGCATTTCTACCCTCTTTCACGTCAAACCCTCACAGACAAGCAAACCCTGCAATTGCTGCGCAAGAGTAAGCTTTCTGAGAACCCCGTAAAGAAACACCTTGAAATACTTCTTGATCCCAAGGGGGCAGGTTTTCAGCTACCTTATTTGAGTCAGATTTCACTGTCTGAATTAACCACCTATCTTCAGAACATCTTATTGCGAGATACTGATCAAATGAGCATGGCCCATGCATTGGAAGTGCGGGTTCCTTTCTTAGATCATCGACTTGTGAGTTATGTTTTGGGTGTTTCGGATCCGAATAAGTATCCGCACACACCTAAAAAACTGCTCACTGATTCTTTGGGTACCTTGCTGCCTCGTGAAATTATTGACCGACCTAAGATGGGATTCACGCTGCCTTGGGAGCATTGGATGCGGAACGAATTGAAGGCTTACTGCACTGATGGACTTACCATATTGGAGCGCCATGAGGCCTTTGATGCCGGGGGTATTCGCGAGTTATGGGGTCGATTTGAACGGAACCATCACAGCGTGAATTGGTCACGGGTTTGGAGTTTAGTTGTTTTGGGTCACTGGATTAAGGATAATTCAATTGAATAATCGTCTCGCGATATTGGTGTTTATTGACTGGTACACACCTGGCTTTAAAGCAGGCGGGCCCATAACGTCTATGGTTCGCATGGCCGCTAAGGTTCCGTTTGATTTTTACATTGTCACCTCCATTTTTGACCATCACACCACAGTTCCATACGACGTTCCTGCCAACACTTGGATTCGGAGAAGCGACAATGAGCAGGTTATGTACGTGTATCCAAAAGAATTAACGCGTTCTGCCATACACCATTTGATTCGAGAACGCACTTACGACAGGTATTACCTCAATAGTTTGTTCAGTGCAGTTTTTACACTGAGACCCTTATTGGAATTACGCCGACTAAAACTCGATCATCGGGCAATTATCGCCCCCCGGGGCATGCTAAAATCCGGTGCCTTATCTATCAAGCGAACAAAAAAACGCGCTTTTTTGATTGTTACAAGGCTGACCGGTATTTTCAAGCGCGTAAGGTGGCATTCTACCTCTGAAGAAGAGACCCAAGAGATAGCGCTTCATTATCCCGGAGCGCACATCCGTTTAGCTCGCAACTTGACCGGAACTACCTGTTTTTCGTCCGAAACACTGAATAAGGAACCCGGAACATTGCGGCTGATCACCATCGCGCGAGTGAGCGCAGAAAAAAATATACTTGGTGCGGCCAAAGCACTAGCAGGTTTGAACGGTGCTGTGGAATGGAATGTTTACGGCGTTATTCAAGATAGGGATTACATGGAGCAATGTCTTGATGCCTTGCGGAATAGCTCAGTTGGTGCGCATTTTCATGGCGACATTCGTCCCTCAGGCATTGTAGAAGCACTTCATAGACATCACTTCTTTTATTTACTTACGTTTGGCGAGAACTTTGGGCATGCTATAGCAGAATCCTTACTTGCTGGAACCCCCGTAATAATAAGCGATCGGACACCATGGCACGGCTTAGATGAGGAGCCTTGTGGAATTGAAATACCTTTGGATGCCCCTGATATTTCTAACCTACTTACCTTTGCGCTTGAAATGAATCAGGAGGAGTATACACGCTATAAAGCAGGAGCTGAGAAGCGCGGCCTAGCGCTGGCCAATGATGCTTCTGCGGTAACCCACACCATTTCGCTTTTTCAATGAATCTGAAGACAGACCTAAGTCGTTTTGACAATACCTGGTACAATCCGGGCCCTGCTTGGAAGCGCCTAGTTTGGTATGCTGTGAATGCTGTGGTGTTCAACAATGGTCTTTTTCCATTCAGCACGTTGAAGTGTTTTTTGTTGCGTTTATTTGGGGCACATGTCGGAAAACGTGTTGTAATAAAGCCCAGTGTAAACATCAAGTATCCTTGGAAACTCTCCATTGGCGATAACAGTTGGATTGGTGAGGGCGTTTGGATAGACAATCTAGAAGATGTTTCGATAGGCGCAAACGCTTGTATATCGCAAGGGGCATTGCTGTTGTGTGGCAACCATAATTATTCAAAAACGACCTTCGACCTTATGGTTAGCAAGATCACATTGGAAGAGGGGGTGTGGATTGGCGCTAAATCTGTAGTAACTGGTGGGGTTCATGCACATTCTCATGCAGTATTAGCAGCGGGATCAGTGGCATCGAGCAATTTGGATGCTTACACCATCTACCGTGGAAATCCGGCCCTTGGAGTTCGAAAGCGTGAAATAAGTCTATGAAAGTTTCAATCATCACCATCACCTACAACAGCGCATCAACCGTAGAAGACACCATTCAGTCAGTGTTATCACAAGACTATCCGAACATAGAGTACATCATAGTGGATGGTGCCAGCAAAGACAACACCTTACAGATTGTAGAAAAGTACGCTTCACGCATTCAGACAGTCATCAGCGAACCCGACAAAGGCATTTATGATGCTATGAACAAAGGAGTGCAGGCGGCAACTGGTGACGTGATTGGCATTCTGAACTCCGACGATTTTTACTCCGACGAGCATGTAATAAGCGATGTAGTAGAGAAATTCCGTTCATCTTCAGCCGACGCCGTATACGCAGATTTAGTGTATGTAGATAGAGCGGAAACAAGTAAGATCATTCGCTATTGGAAGGCTGGCGACTACAAACCTGGTCTATTTAGACGAGGTTGGATGCCGCCCCATCCTACATTTTTTGTGAAAGCAAATGCTTACGAGCGGTATGGTTTGTATAGTTTGCAATTGAAATCTGCTGCTGATTATGAGTTGATGCTGCGCTTCATTCACAAGTACAAGGTTAACATTGCTTATTTGAGCAGGGTTATAACACACATGCGAGACGGCGGAGAGAGCAATGTATCCTTTAAAAACAGACTTCGAGCCAACC
>JBJOIB010000094.1:0-7127 GCA_046047375.1 Bacteroidota bacterium | reverse complement strand
TCGCATCCTCAATCAATAGCGACCAAATCAAACCAGCCGACAAAAACCCGTTATACAAACCTTGATTGGCTGCCAATCCCTTGGTTGGACCAAATAGCTCTCCCGGTAAAGACCGAAATGTCTTTCGTCCTATAGTCTCCCATGCAAACATCTCAAAATATAGAAAATACAGATGTTCCAGAGCCACCAGTGCTATAAGTATGTGCGCTATTATCTTCATAATCAAAGGTAAAAAAACCACAGTTTCAACGTTCCTACGTTCATTGATTTCAATAAAACCCACACCATGCTGTCATGCCCTTCTCCACCTTTGTACAATGAAGTTACCTCCTGCTTTGCAACCGGGCGACACCATCGGATTGGCAGCCCCCTCGCGATTTATTAACGAAGATCAAATACGCGATATCGCAGAATTTTTCGCATCGAAAGGATTTCAAACCTATGTAGATCCAGCTCTTACCTGCCGGCACTTTCAATTCGCCGGAACTGACCAGGAGCGTGCCAACCTCTTCAATCGCTTAATCCATCATCCTGAAGTGAAAGCCATTTGGTGTATGCGAGGTGGATACGGTGCGGGTAGAATCCTCCCACTTATCGACTTCAACTTCCTCGCATCTAACCCGAAATGGGTGCTCGGTTTCAGTGATATAACCGCTATTCACAGTGCTCTACTGCGCCACAACGTAGCCTGTATTCACGCTCCTCTCGCAACTACCTTAGCCAAAGCACCTCAAGAGGCCATCAACCGCTGCTTCGATATTCTATCTGGCGAAGTCAATGAAAACTTACACCCACTGCCTCTCAATGAAGCGCGCGCCCGGGTAGTCGGTGGAAACCTCTCCGTTATTGCATCGCTCATGGGTACGCCTTGGTTCGAAATCCAACAAGGCGACATCCTTCTCCTAGAAGACATCGATGAAATGCTCTACCACATCGATCGCATGATGAACAATCTGAGCCTGTCAGGTGCCCTTCAAAAAGTGTCCGCTATCTGGGTGGGTTACTTCTCCCAAATGCGCGATAGCACTAAAGATTTTGGATTTTCTTCCGACAACCCCTTTGGTATGGACGCTCTCCAAATTGTTAAATCCCATGCAGCCGTCTTCAATATTCCGTGCTTTGAAGTTCCCGTAGGACATGAAGATGCAAACTATCCTGTTATACTCGGCTAAACCACACGTAAATCAATGATGTGCACCGGGCAGTTTTGCGCCGCCTCCCGGTTTCGCTCCAACTCATCTTCATGAACCAAAACCGTGTAGAAGCCTTTCTTTTCACTTGCCCCAACAAGGGTACAACGCCCATCTTTTTTCGACATAGCCCAGCGATCCGGAGCCGCTTCCACACAAGCATTGCACCCAATGCACTTAATTCTGTGCTGCGTGATCCGTAACATCTATAAGTTTGTAGATTTTGTCTGATGACCGTATTTTGCTCGGCACGGCTACTGTAAATGTTTGGCCCTTGTCTACCCGCTCAACAAATGCCCCATCAACCACCAATTCTTTAACTTCTGTTTCTAAGTAACCAGTAGTAGGCCCTGTAATGGCGATGGTATCACCAACACACAACGATTGCTGTTCCAACGCAAACTCGCCAATCCCCATGCGTTCATAATACTTTAACCCTTTCCCGAGCAGAATTTTCTTGCGGGTTGCCAACGAACCATATACATTGCTCCATTCGCCCATCTTGCGGCCCAAGTAGTAACCATCCCAAAACCCACGGTTATAGACGGTACTCAAGCGCTCCGTCCAACCATCAATCTTGTCTGGTGTGAACTGACCTGCCGATATGGCATCCAACGCCTCCCTATAACATTGAGCGGTCGTGTACACGTAATCTGCCCCGCGACCCCGACCTTCAATTTTCAATACGTCCACACCCGCTTCGACTATCTTATCGAGAAAAGAAATGGTGCACAAGTCCTTAGCCGACATGATGTATTCATTGTCTACCTCAAACTCTACCCCCTCTTCTTTATCAGTCACAATATAACTGCGCCTGCAATTCTGAATACACGCCCCCCTGTTGGCTGAGGCAAAGTGAGAATGCAAACTCATATAGCATTTGCCCGAAACAGCCATGCATAAAGCACCGTGACCAAAAATCTCAATCGAAACCAACTCCCCCTTGGGTCCAGTAATGCCTCTTCGTTTGATTTCCCGCGTAATCTGCTCCACTTGCTTTAAACTGAGTTCTCTCGCCAGCACCATGACATCTGAAAAAGCTGCGTAAAACTCCACGGTTTCTATGTTCGATATATTGGCCTGAGTCGAAACATGCAATTCCATTCCAATCTTGGCAGCGTAAGCCATCACCGCATGGTCAGCCGCTATAATAGCCGTAATTCCACTTTCCTTCGCCGCGTCAACAATCCTGCGCATCAACTGCATATCATGATCATACAGCACGGTATTGATTGTCAGATATGTACGAATATTATTTTCCTTTCCTATCTGCGCTATGTTGCGCAAATCATCCAAAGTGAAGTTATTGCTTGATCGGGCGCGCATGTTCAACTGCTCTACACCGAAATAAACCGAATTACATCCACCTTGAATGGCTGCTGTTAGAGCTTCATAAGATCCTGCCGGACACATCAATTCCATGGCTGCTTTTTTGAAAGGAGCCCGAAATTACCGCCTTTTAAGCCGCAGGAGTAGGAAAGTGACGAGTATCAGTTTCGTTGAATCGTACCCATCGCAGTTAGATACCGAATAATTTGCTCGGTACCAGCAGCAGTTATTACTTCCGATTTCGCTTTTTTATTGGCTTTACCAGCCATGCTCGGAACAATCTGACGCCAATCCTGCTCATCACGAGAAGCAGGCTTTTTCAGTGGATGACATGAACCGCAGTAGGTGGTGTAGAGACGTCTGCCCTCTTGCAAATCCTCCATGGTATACTCTGGATGAGCTGCTTGCGCTCGCGTCAAATCGTCACTGGTTGGAACCGTAGCTTTGCTTGTTCCGCACGCATAAATAAAAACCGCTATTCCAAGCACCAATAAATACCTCATGACAATTCAATTTTAATCGTTTGTATTCTTCTGCCCCACACGGGGGCGATGTTAGGCCTATCCAGCCAATTCGCCACACATCTGAAACAGCATTCGCGCACCTACATTTCCATTCCAATCATCGTCTCCAGGTGCTACCTCAACCAAATCAAAACCAATGATCTCACGTCCACTCTTGCGTATTCCAGACATCAAATAGGTAGCTTCCTCAAACCACAATCCTCCCGGTACAGGTGTGCCGGTGTTAGGACATAAGGTTGGGTCTAATCCGTCAATATCAAAACTAATGTGCACCTTTTGCGGTAGCTTTTCAATGATGTCGGCACAAATTTCCTTCCAGTTCTCACCTTCAAAAAGGCGCTTTCTCAATCGAGCAGACGTGAATATTTCAACCCTTCCCCGCTGCTCCTTTACCACCTGAGCCTCTTGCTCACAAAAATCGCGGATACCCACAGAAACCAGTTTTTTCAGTTGAGGCAGTGCCAATGCATTGTACATAATACTAGCATGGCTGTATGTAAATCCTTCGTAGGCTATGCGCAAATCCATGTGCGCGTCTATGTGTAAAATTCCAAATGCCTCATGCCTGGCCGCCTGCGCCCTCAAATAACCCAACGGTGTGCTATGGTCGCCCCCAACAAGACCTACTTTCTTCCCCTTGTCAAGCCAGTAACTGCATGTCTGTTCAACCCACTGATTCATTTCTTCGCAAGCGGCATTTATTTCGCTGTGCAAAACCCTTGCTCGCTCATCATTGGCTACATCCACGCCATCTTCAAACATGGCTATGATTTGTGTAGCCTTCTCCCGAAGTTCCTCAGATCGCGCCGAAAGCTGCTCTGGAACCTCCAACATAAAAAGCCCGCGCTTCCACAATTCAGGAAACTCCTCATGAAATAAATCAACCTGATAGCTCGCTTCCATGATGTGTTCTGGCCCTTCCTTCGCCCCACTTCCGTAACTCACAGTAACTTCCCATGGCACTGGCACCAAAATAATATCACTCTCCTCAGCCGAAAATGGCAATCCATATATATTGCTGTCTTTTAATCCAGCACTGTTTGGGTCAAACCCGCTAATTTTCTCTGCTTTTGCATT
Organism: Bacteroidota bacterium; assembly: GCA_046047375.1. Classification (GTDB taxonomy): domain Bacteria; phylum Bacteroidota; class Bacteroidia; order Flavobacteriales_D; family Sanyastnellaceae; genus RI-182. The sequence goes on along the minus strand of JBJOIB010000094.1, from coordinate 3,007 downwards.
CATGGCCCAAAGATAAAGGGAAGATTGGAATTTCTCATTTTTCACTTTTATCCCAGTTTTTGTATGCTTCAGCAATCCAACGATTCGTAAAAATCTCATTTCCAACGTTTCACTACTCCATAGAGAATCGCTACATTGCCCTTGTTAGACTTGATATTTTTCAAGTCTTTCGTGACCAACACAATCTTGTAAACCTGGAATTATGAAACAGACCTTGAGCGCAATCTTTCTTTGCGCAGCTCTCTCCGTAGGAGCTCAACAAACGGGCGATGTAACGGTGAGCAACCCGAAAATTGAAGTTGAAACTTCCCAAGCTACCTACCTGGGTAAAACAAAACCTCTCCGTCTCCTACTCGGCGATCACGCTCGCAGAGATGCTAAAAAACAAATCGCTCGCCAGCAAAAACAAACCCCGCAAAACTTCCCCAATAGAGCTGGGTCGAACGCTATTCTGCCAGAAAAAGAATTCCATGGCCCTGATCCACTGCGCCAAGGAAGCGGTGGGACGGTCCTCATCGAACCCATCGTTAACATCGATGGTATCGGTGATTTCGGATCTCCTCATGATCCAACCGGAGAAGTTGGACTAAATCACTTCGTACAAGCTGTTAACGTTACCGATGTGGGCGTCTTTTCTAAAGAAGGCGATCTCATCGACGAATTCGCTATGTCTACACTCTGGAACGGACTGGGTGTGAACTCCGCAGGAGACCCAATTGTGCTTTACGACGAAACCATAGGCCGTTGGTTGGTTACAGAATTCACTTTCCCTGCAAACCTCCTCGTTGCGCTCTCCGAAACGTCTGACCCTATGGGCGCATACGACGCTTGGAATTTCTCCACTCCTCAATTTCCTGATTATCCAAAGTACTCCATCTGGCCAGATGCCTACCTCGTTTCAACCAATGAGTCAGGAACCAACACCCACGTTCAATATTTCATTGATCGCAACGCCATGATCAACGGTGCGGCTAACCCTACTTTGCAACGTGTAACAGTGCAAGGAAATAGCAACATCGAATCCGGATTTTTTGTGTCTACACCTGTTGACTGGGATGGGGCTGATCTTCCTAACACCAATCCTACAGTGCTTTCTCTCGATGATTCATCATGGGGAAATGCCGCAAACGACGGAATTCGAATCATCTCTTTTGATGTCGATTTTAGCAACTCAGCCAATACCACAGCCACAGAAACTTTCATCCAAACAACCCCCTATGATAGCTACCCGTGTTCAGCTGGTGGATTCGGATTCGCTTGTATTCCGCAACAAGGAGGTGGAGGTATCGATGGACTGCCCGAAATCATCATGAACATCCCAAAATACCGAAACTTCGGAACCCATGAATCCATGGTCTGCTGCTTTGTTACGGATGTAGATAATGGTAACAACCTCTCTGGTATCCGCTGGGTGGAATTCAGAAAGTCTGGCGCCGGAAACTGGTCACTATATCAAGAAGGAACCTATGCCCCAAATGATGGCAAAGACCGTTACATGGGCAGCATCGCTATTGATGAAGATGGCAACATCGGTCTAGGATACTCTATTAGCTCAGAAGACATGTACGTCGGTCTGCGCTATACAGGCCGTTACGCAAGCGACCCGCTCGGCACTATGACCGTGCAAGAATACGAAGTAGTAAATGGTTCAGGAACTATCAACTCTGGTGGCAGATACGGCGATTATGCCCACATGAGTGTTGACCCAGTGAATGGTAACACTTTCTGGTTTACCTCAGAATACGCCCGCAGCGGCGGATCAGGTGTTGGAACCCGCATTGTGGCCTTCGAACTGGCTAAAGATACCTTCGACCTTGCTGTGACTCAAATCATTGCTCCTGTTACATCTGCTAGCTTAGGCGCTAACGAATTGCTCACTATATTGGTTGAAAACCGCGGACTAGAGCCAATGGCCAACTACACGCTTTCTTTCGATTTCGAGGGCGTTCCGTACGAGACAACTCCAATTGCAGGCCCTCTAAACCCTGAGGATACCTACACGCACACATTCACCGTACCAATGGATATGTCGGCCTTCGGTCCATACGCCATCACAGCTTACGTCAACCATCCGGATGATACGGCCGAAAACAACAACCAATTCTCCGCAGAAATCATTCATCTCTATGAATTTGATGCGCAAATAGCGGGATCCACCTCAGGCACCTCATGCGGCACCAACACGGATATTGAAATTACTATCTCCAATTTGGGCGATGCGACGCTTACTTCTGGAACTTTTGTTGTAACTGTAAATGGAACTTCTACAAACGTTCCTTGGAACGGCAATCTGGCTTATAACCAATCAACATCGGTTGACGTACCTGTTACCGGCCTGATTGTCGGAAACAACACTATTTCCATTGAGTTTACCAATTTGAACGGACAAGCAGATCAATTGAGTTCAAACAATACCTACGCTACCGAAATCCTTGCACAAGATGCCGGTGGTGTAGTTACGTTGGTTGTTCTGACCGACGATTATCCTGAGGAAACAACGTGGGAATTAACCAACGACAATGGTTCTGTAATCGCTTCCGGTGGCCCATATACGCAAACCGGCACTTCAAACACCTACGAACTTTGCCTGGTTCCAGAAGAGTGCTACACATTCACCATATTCGATAGCTTCGGAGATGGTATTTGCTGCGATTGGGGACAAGGTGCATACACCATCACCAACGCTGAAGGTACCGTGTTAGCATCAGGCGGACAGTTTGGAGACGTTGATGAAGCCACCTTCTGCAACACAGATTGTTTGATTGAAGTAAGCATCAACATCACCAATGACAGTGGATCTGGAAATGGAGTAATCATGATTACCGCCACAAACGGTAACCCACCATACGAATACAGCATTGATGGCGGAATCACTTTCCAATCAAGCAACGTTTTCAACAACCTTCCTGCTGGAAGCTACAACGTAGTTGTAAGTTCAACTACTACAGACTGCGCTTACCAGGAGATCGTGGATGTGGTAACAAGTGTAAGCGAAATCAACAACGCA
>JBJOIB010000093.1:0-2707 GCA_046047375.1 Bacteroidota bacterium | reverse complement strand
ACGGCATACAACTCCGAATTGGAAAGTATAGGTAAATCGTTCAAAAACACTTGGTTTACGCAGAAGGCGCAAGGACCTTTGAATTCTAACATCAGTTTGAGCATCGGAAATCAGGTGAAGTTGTTCAAACGTCCGTTGGGCTTTGTGGTTGGATTCCGCCATTCATCTGTTACAGAGTACGACCCAAACAGCGTGTTGAAACGTACGAACTTAAGCGCAGATAATTCGTTCGAGACTCAATCCGAATATGCCAACCTGCGAGATCAGGATCAACAATATGCCCGTGAGACCGTGGGTTGGAGCGCCCTAGCAAGTGCTACCTGGAACATCAATAACAACAATAAAGTTCAGTTGCTCTTTATGCCCAACTTTCAAGGGCAGAACAAAGCACGGAAATCGCAAGGTTTCCTAGAAGACAATCCGGAGAAGTCGTTTGGAGAGGATCAGGCTTATGAAGAAAGGCAGCAATTGCTTTATCAGCTAAGCACCGAACATTTGTTAGGCACCTCAGGATGGCGTATAAACGTGGACGCTTCATATACTTCTGGTAAGCGTAATCTATTGGATTTCAAAGACTTTAGGTATTTGGAGGATGGGAATGGGTTTCTGTACAACTCAACATTTAACCCTGACCGACGTTTCCGTTACATGAATGAGGAGTTGTTCGATTCTCGAATGTCCTTAGAAATCCCTGTGTTTGAAGAAAAATTCAAAGGCTCCAAGTTGAAAGTAGGAGGAGCTTACCAATACAACACGCGGGAAAATCAGCAAATCGTTTACACGGTAACCGGTCTCAATGAAGATGACATAGCGAAATATGGCCTGGAAGGTTCCATGGATGTGTCGCGTTTTGAAATGGTTGATGGTGCTGCCTTTGATCTAGCCTATAACAACAACTCATCGAATGTTGATAGCGATCTCGGGTTTTCTACCATCACTGCTGGTTTTGGGATGTTGGACTATAAAGTAGGTCCACTCCTTCGCCTGGTAGGTGGGCTACGAGCTGAACATACTGATATGTTGGTGGATATTAAGGAGTTTTACGAAAACAACTATGCTGATGATGACGACAGACGTTACAGCCAAGGACAATTGTTAGCTCCGGGTCGCATTAATCAGTGGAATGTCTTACCAAGCATAAATGTTATTTACCGGGTAAAAGATGATGAAAAGGCGATTTCTAACCTCCGCCTGAATTTCAGCCAGTCACTCGCTCGTCCGAGCTTCCGCGAGTTATCAAGCGTTTCTCTGTTTGATTACGAATTCTTCGCAAGGGTAAAGGGAAACACTGATTTGAAGATGACTTCGGTGAACAATTATGACCTGCGGTATGAGACGTATTTTGAAGGTGGGTCCAATTTTTCGGGCAGTGTGTTTTATAAAACCTTCGATAACCATATAGAATTGATCCTCGCTCCTGGAGATGAATTCACCTGGCAGAATGCCGATGAATCATATGCAGTGGGATTGGAGTTAGAAGGGAAAACCAATATTACAGAGCGCCTCGATGTTATGGCGAACGTTTCTTTCATTCGTTCCCAAACAACGGTAACCTTCCCGGTAGAAGAAAAGCGCACTATGTTCGGACAATCTCCCTACATCATCAATGCGATTGTAAACTACCGATTGGATAGCTTGGGTCTGGCTTTTACCGGCTCATACAACATACAAGGTCCAAAATTGGCTTTGGTTGCTAGCAGCGCGTTTTCTGCTCCAGACGTATTCGAATTACCGCGCCACATGATCGACCTTAAGGTCACTAAAAAACTTGGCGATCATTTTTCTGTTTCTGTTGCCGCGCGAAACCTCTTGAACGCTGCTTTGATTCGCGCTTATGCCTTCGATGCAGGTTATGACTTGTACTTTGATAGCTATCAGTTTGGAACGGTATACAATTTTAGTGTGTCTTATGACCTATAACTCATTCAGCAAGCGTTTGAAACAATCCGCTTTTGCCCTTTTTATCCTATGGTCATCCATAGGGGTCGCCCAAGGAGACCTGCAACAGGTGCTTGTGGAAACCTATTATGTTTCGGATGCTCAAGATGCCACAACTTCTGTTGGTGGAACATTACCGGAGGGTTCTGTGACATATCGCATTTTCGTTACTCTCTGCGAAGGATGCGCGTTGAAGGCTATTTATGGAGATGCCAATCATCCCTTCAACATAGAGAGCACAGAGAACTTCTTTAACAACGATGACCGAGGAAAAACTTGGGGACATGCCATTCAAGACAACCGTTTGAATGAAAACACGGTGGCCTTGGACTCATGGTTGAGTTTTGGTGGCGCCACTGATGAAGATTGGGGAATTCCTAAACCTCTTGACACCGATGGATCGTTCGTAGGGGGAAGCAATCATGAGGATGGCCTCTTGGTGAATGTTACTTCTGAAATGGGGCTGGCTTTAACAGAAGCAGATGGCCTTTTGACAGCTGCAGCCACAGAACCGGGAAATTTTTTCGTAAGCGGCACTGATGCAAGTACCATTTTCGGAATCGAAACAATTGGGAATGCATTTTCAAGCACCACTTTTCGTGCTCAAGCAGATGCTTTTTCGATTCCTGAAACAGGCAACACCTTTTGCATCGCTCAGTTAACTACCAATGGAGAGTTGAGTTTCAACCTAAATATCGAGGTGTTAAACGCAGATGGAAATCTTGTGAAGTATGTTTCTTCGAATGAGCTTTTACTCGATGGAGAAGTG
>JBJOIB010000092.1:0-5122 GCA_046047375.1 Bacteroidota bacterium | reverse complement strand
TTCATCATGGCATTGATCCAACAGTGTTGCGCTAGAAACACCTTGAAATCCTGGGGTGAGGGCTTCTATAAGTTCGTTGCGGTGCCGAACGCGTTGGGCATTTGTTGAGAAACGATCGTCTTCTGAAACAGCAGGAGTTCCAAGCAACCTGCAGAGCGCCTGAAAATGTCGGTCACTACCAACAGCAGTCACCACGTCTACACCATCTGCACAGGTAAACACATCACCGTAAGGAGCAATGTTCGGATGCTTTGATCCCAATCTGCCTGCTACTTTTCCCACCATCAAATAATTGGCGGCTTGATTCGTCAATCCAGCTAGTCCAGCTTCCTCTAAACTGGTTTCAATGTAGTTTCCATCCCCCGTTCGCTCCCTTTGGTATAGCGCTAAAAGGATACCCTGCTTCATTTGGTGGGCGGCGAGCATATCTATAAAGGCCAAGGGCATCTTGGTTGGAGGGCCTTCTGGTTGTCCGTTCATGCTCATATAACCGCCTTCTGCTTGTAAAACAACATCATAGGCTACCCGCTCGTGGTCATCGGCGAAGCCGGAAAGATGGCAATGGACAAGGCGAGGAAAGCGAGACTTTATCAATGCTGGATCTACACCAAGTTTTGTTCGGTCGCCGTATTTAAAGTTTTCTATGAAAACATCGGCTTCCTTGAGCCATTGATATAGCTGTTCTTGAGATGAGGGTTGACTCAAATCGAGCAAATGAACCTCTTTTCCGAAATTGACAGACGCATAATAAGCTGACACTGGGGAGGATAAATCTTCACCTGTAGTTTTCCACGTCCGTGTAACATCCCCGCCAAATCTGGAGTTTTCGATTTTTATCACACGTGCCCCCAATTCCGCAAAGAACGTTCCTACTGAAGGTCCTGCTAAAACACTGGAGGCATCAATAACAAGGAGGTCATTGAGCATTTTCATGCCCTAAAGTTACAGCATTCCAGGTGCTTTAAACAGAAGCCAACGCACGTTTATATACATCAATGGCACGCTGCCTGGCCTTGGAATGGTCTACCATTGGGGGCGGATAGCTCGCTGTGCCATACTCAGGGACCCATTTTCGCACGTATAGGTAGTTGGGGTCGAATTTGTCTTGCTGGCTGGCAGGGGAAAAAACTCGAAAATAAGGTGCTGCATCGCATCCAGATCCCGCTGCCCATTGCCAGCCACCGATGTTGCTCGCTAAATCAAAATCTAGAAGCTTTTCAGCAAAATAGCGCTCTCCCCAACGCCAATCAATCAACAAGTGTTTGGTTAAAAAGCTGGCAGTCAACATTCTAACGCGGTTGTGCATGAAACCGGTAGCATTCAGCTCTCTCATTCCAGCATCAACCAAAGTGAACCCGGTTTCACCTTTACACCATTTTTGAAAATCAGCCTCGTTGTTGATCCACGGAATACGATCATAAGCAGGTTTAAATGACCTTTCTGCGGAATAAGGGAAATGATGCAAAATCATTTGGTAAAAATCTCTCCAAATCAACTCATTTAACCAAACATCCGCTCCTTGATCCATGGCTAGTTTGACCATTTGGCGGATGCTAACTGTTCCAAATCGCAAGTGAATACTGATGCGCGAAGTGCCTTTTTCTGAAGGTATGTCTCTGCTCTGAGCGTATTTACGCAGCAATTCTGTCTTTACATCTTTTGGAGGATAGGTGAGGGTAGATTCCCTAAAGCCCATATCCGACAAAGAAATCATGGAGTAAGGTGACATCGGCTCAAACAAATCTTCAACATTGTAATCATGTGGAACCTGTGGATTCTTTGTCCAAGTGGCGAGCCATTTTTTGCTGTAAGGAGTAAAAACGGTATAGGGTGTCCCATCGTCTTTCACGACTTCAGACTTTTCGAATACAACAGAATCTTTTGCGCCAACCATGCTAACACCGCGCATTTGCAAAAGCTTCATAATGCTTTGGTCTCGCTCCAATGCATAGGGCTCATAGTCGCGATTCAGAAACACAGTATCGATGTCGAATTCAGATAATAGTTGCTCAAAAGCGGATTGAGGCGTTCCATAATGAGACCACAAGGTAGAACCAAGCCTTTCGAGTTCAACCTTTAGAGCGCTCAATTCGCGATGAATAAAAGTTACACGCGCATCATCGGCCGGTAAGTGATCAAGTATGGTTCGATCGAAAATGAAGACTGGAAGTACTCGCTTTCCTTCAGACAGAGCTTTCTTCAAACAAGCATTGTCATGTAGTCGAATGTCGCGTCGTATCCACCAAATAGAGATGTTTTTTTTCATGGTTATGGCAAAACAAAAAGCCCGTCATCCGGGCTTCCTGTCCAATTCTAAAATTGATTTAACACCTTACGATCGATATAATCTATCAGATTTATAACACGCATGATTTGCATTTGTTCTATGGATCTGAAATTTATTCCACTATATCTTTCATAGCACCCTCAATGCGGGGGTATTGAAAGGTATATCCGCTGTCAACCAATTTTTGTGAGTTGAGTTTCTTGCTGTTCAAAATGATGGCTGACATTTCTCCGGTTATGATCTTGAGGACAAATGAAGGGACAGGAGGGAGGAAGTAGGGTTTTTTCAAGGCAGAGGCCAGTGCTTTGCCGAATTCGCTATTCGTGACTGGCATTGGGGCGCATAGGTTATAAATGCCTGCGCAATGCTTGTCGGCAAGATGCAAGATGGCCATCCCCAAGTCTTTGGCGTGAATCCAACTCATCCATTGTTTACCGCTTCCAATCGCCGATCCCAATCCGAGCTTGAAAATCGGCAATAACTTTTGCAATGCACCACCATGTTGGTCCAATACAACCCCAATACGCACTATTGTTAAGGCATGCCTGTCTGAAAGCCTTGAAGCTTCGGCCTCCCATTTTCTGCACACATGCGCTAAAAAATCATTGCCTAGAATCGAAGTTTCGGATTGTAATTCTTGAGAGTTCTCATAAATGCCCGAGGCGGAGGCGTTGATGAGATGAATAGACTTGTCAGCTGCGTTGATGGCGTCTACAAGAGCAGCAGTTGAAACCGTTCTGCTGCTCAATATCCGCTCTTTTGCAGCTGATGACCAACGTTGGTTGACGCTTTCACCACTGAGGTTTACGACTACGTCAGCAGATGAGATTTCGTGATAAGGAACAACACCTTTTTCCGGATTCCAATAAATAGAATCAGGATCTGACGTGTTTTCGTTTCTTGTCAGTACACGAACGGTGTAATTTCCCGTTGCAAGCTCACGAATGTGCCGGCCAACGAGGCCTGTACCTCCAGCAATGATTATTTTTTTCATTGTAAGTAAAACAAGAGAAAAACCTGAATGTTCGCGACTAAAATAGACTGTTTGTCGATGAAAAAATACCGAATGTCGAACCATTGAGTCTAAATGATTTCTTTTATCGATCGTTTACTACCTTTTGACCGAAAACCTGCACGCCAGTTGTGATGAACTATTTGCAAGAAGAATTATATGCCTTGATTCGTCAGGAAGAGTCGATTTTTGATTTTGTTCAAGAGTCTACGCTTGACGGAATGTGGTATTGGGATTTGGAGAATCCGGAGTTCGAATGGATGAACAACCGATTTTGGACCACCCTAGGCTACAACCCCGAGTTAATGCCACATCGTACTTCAGCTTGGCAGGATATCATCTTTCAGGAGGATTTTGAAGCTATTCAGAAGAGTTTACCCACGTATCTGGAGCGTCCGGAACTATTATTTGATCAAATTGTGCGTTATAAGCACGCCCAAGGTCATACGGTATACATCCGTTGTAAGGGAAAAGTTATTGTCAATGCCGATGGCGTACCTGTAAGAATGCTCGGGGCGCACATTGACATTTCGAACGAAATCCGATCTAGAGAAGAATTAGCGAATCAGCTTGCGAGGTATGATCACATCATCAACGCTGCTGATCTCGGTACTTGGGAGTGGAACATCCAAACAGGAGAATCGAATTTCAATGAAACGTATGCGCAAATAGCAGGGTACCAGCTATCAGAACTTCAGCCCGTTAGCATTAAAACATGGTACGATTTGGTTCATCCTGAAGACCTTGTTAGGGCCAATAAGGCTGTTCGTGACTATCTGGATGGACGAAGAGATGGTTATGAATGCGAGGTACGGATTCAACATAAAAACGGGAATTGGGTCTGGGTTCAGGTGGTTGGAAAGGTCGTAAAGTGGAATCCAGATGGCACTCCGTTGCTGATGTCAGGAATCCACCGCGATATCACCTCCAAAAGGTCTACCGAAATGCTAGCGGAGAAATACCGTGAACTGCTCGAACGGTCTCACAAAGCAGCGAGAATGGGGTATTGGGAGTTAAATCTTGAAAACCAAGAAGTTTATTGGAGTGCAGTAACACGCGAAATTTATGGATTTGAAGGCGACGGCCAACCAACTTACGACGAAGCAACATCCTTTTACCCTGAAAGTGACCGGGCTCAAGTGTTTCAGCAGTTGCAGCATACCATAGAAACTGGAAGTGGATTCGATTATACGCATAAAATCTATACTCGTCAGGGAGAACTGAAATGGGTTCGAAGCATAGGGCAAGGGGAATTTGAGAACAACCGATGCATTCGAATTTACGGACTCCTTCAAGATGTAGATGTCAGCACTCGAGCTAATATAGATTTGGCGCGACAAGAAGAACTGTTCAGAAAGGTTTTTCAGTTCGCAGCATCGGGCATGGCGACAGCTTCAATCGAAGGTCGGTTCCTCAAAGTGAATCATTCTTTGTGTGATTTTTTGGGTTACACCGAAAGTGAGTTGCTCTCGCTTGAAATCGAAGGGTTGTTTTTACCCGAAGATCTAGAATCGAACCGATTGCTTTTCAAGGAATTAATCGATGGTTTGCGTGACTATTTGTGGATCGAGATACGTTTTGTTCACAAGAAGGGCCACTTAATTTGGGGACTCCTAAGTGCCTCTATCATCCGCGATGAGAAAAACGAACCGCTGCATTTTGTTGGTCAAATAAATGATATCTCACAACAGGTTCAGACCCAGCTGAAGCTCAATGATAGCTTGCAAAAGCTTCAATCGTTGCTCGATGTTACTACCCAACAAAATGAACGACTTTTGAATTTCGCTCACATCGTTTCGCACAACTTGAGATCGCATGCCGGG
>JBJOIB010000091.1:0-6578 GCA_046047375.1 Bacteroidota bacterium | reverse complement strand
AACTTGCCCAGGAAGAAGAAAACACCATCTGGGAAGAGAAAATTCAGCGCAAACAGAGTGATTTTCATCTGAAGAGGAAGAATTACGAAGAGGCGTACAAACACCTGCGCATTGCCGATAGTTTGCGCAAATCGAACTACATGGCAGAAATTCGGGCACTGAAACGCGATTTCAAGCTGAACAGTGAGTTTTCTGATGAAACGCTGATTTCCACTGAGACCGCCCGCCAATCGAGGGAGCAAAAAATGGAAGTTAAGCGGATGCGCAACATCATCATTGTTGGTTCTGTGTTCTCTTTGGTCATTTTGATCCTCTTGTACCGCGAGTTTATGCACAAACGAAAAGCGAGCAAACTTCTCGAGTGGAAAGTGTATCGCAGAACGCGTGAATTAAGACGAGCCAACAAAGAGTTGAACACCTACATCTACAAGTCGTCTCATGACCTGCGCACGCCGCTAACGAGCATTAAGAGCTTGTTGCGTCTTTTGGAGAAAGAAGATCACAACGCAAGTACCAAGAAATACCTGGGCTTGATTCAATCATGCACTGACCAGATGGATGATATTCTCGTGAATCTCTCCCATGCTGTGGATTACAAGAAGGTAGATGTTCGTGTGGAACAGATAGACTTCAACAAGCTGCGTTATCAGATACAGGAGAAGGAACTGATCAGCACCAATGGAATTGCCATTGAATGGGTCATTCAGGAAAAAGCGCCTTTCTTCTCTGATTACAAGCTTCTTAAAGTGATACTGCAACAAACCATCAACAACAGTATTGCCTATCGTCGTAATACAGGTTCTGATTTCTGTCGGGTGGTCATTGTGAGCGATCACGATGGTGCCACACTCACCATTGAAGACAACGGACAGGGCATACCTGAAAAAGTACGAGACAGTGTTTTTGATATGTTCGTAAAAGGCACGAACAAATCTACTGGTGCCGGCTTAGGCTTGTACCTTGTGCGGATTGCGGGCGAAAAAATACGCGCTAAGATTCAGCTAGAAAGCACTGAAAACCAGGGAAGTAAGTTCACATTCGTTCTACCGAACCTCAACTAACCGAATCGAACTGTTTTAAAAAGCGCAAATCGTTTTCAAAGAACATGCGCAGGTCACCAATTTGGTAGCGTTGCATGGTGATACGTTCGATACCCATTCCGAATGCGAACCCTGAGTACACCGAAGAGTCAATTCCGGAAGCTTCTAACACCGCAGGGTCAACCATTCCGCAGCCGAGCACTTCTAACCACCCGGTGCCTTTTGTAATGCGGTGATCTACTTCTGTCTCGAGCCCCCAGTAAACGTCCATTTCAGCGCTTGGCTCCGTAAATGGGAAATACGATGGTCTCAAACGGATTTGTGCTTTGCCAAAGAACTCTTGGGCGAAGTATAGTAGGGTTTGTTTGAGGTCTGCAAATGAAACGTCTTTATCGATATACAAGCCTTCAATTTGGTGAAAGGCGCAATGTGAGCGGGAAGAGACAGCTTCATTCCGAAACACGCGCCCCGGCATTACAATGCGAATTGGAGGTTGTCTTTTCTCCATTTCGCGCACCTGAACTGATGAGGTATGCGTTCTCAACAACCGGTCAACACCTTCCACAAAAAATGTATCCTGCATATCGCGGGCAGGGTGTTCCGGTGGAAAGTTCAAGCCGCTAAACACGTGCCAATCATCCTCTACTTCTGGGCCTTCTGCTACGGTAAATCCGATTCTCGAAAAGATATCGAGGATTTCTCTTCGTACGATCGAGATCGGATGCCGGGTTCCAAGAGGCAAGGCACCTGACGGACGAGTAAGGTCAGCACCGCTAGACGATGCAGCATCAGAAGCTCCATCTTTCGCCGCATCCAACTTCTCCTGAATTTCGTTTTTCAATGCATTCAGCAGCTGGCCTACATCTCTTTTTTGTTCGTTGGGAACTTCTTTAAATGACTCGGTAAGGTCTTTCAGTATTCCCTTTCTTCCGAGGTATTTTACGCGAAATTCTTCTGCTTGCGCAGGATTGCTCAGCTGAACTTCTGCCACTTGAGCGCGCAGTTGATTGATGGTTTCTATCATTGCTTTACGCGCTCCATTTTGATAAGTACATCCGTCAACGGTCGATTGTCACCTGAACGCACTGGCACACCGGCGATAGAGTCTACGATGTTTAGCCCTTCCACAATTTCTCCAAATACGGTGTATTCGCCATCCAGGTGAGGTGTTCCACCTTGGGTAGCGTATGCGGTGATTTCTTCGGGAGTGTAGTGAAACTGGGCTGTGGAGTCTTTTCCATAGTTCCGACGGGCTTCCATGTTAAGCAACATCGCTTCTTGCACAGGAGTTCCGTGTACGATGTAGAACTGCGATCCCGACGACCTGCGTTGCGGGTTCACCTGATCCCCTTGACGAGCGGCTGCAAGAGCTCCCTTCTTGTGGATGAATCGATCGTTGAATTCGGCAGGAATGGTGTATCCCGGACCTCCCATGCCCAAGCGCGCATTTGGAGCAGCGCCTCGAGAGTCAGGGTCGCCCCCTTGGATCATGAAGTTATTGATGACACGGTGAAAAACAAGGTCATTGTAAAATCCTTCATCCACGAGCTTCAAAAAGTTATCGCGGTGCTCCGGTGTTTCATCGTATAGTTTTACAATCATGTCTCCGTAGGAAGTGGAGATTCTCACTCTCGAATTTTCGTTGTTGCTCATGGATGTGGGTTGATCGATCTCCTCCTCTGCCACACCTGCCTTTCCATCCGTAGAAACAGCTTGTTTCACTTCGTTGCATCCCGATGCGCTTCCAAGAATTACAAAAGAAGCAGCAGCAATAATGAGCAGAACTGAGGATTTCATAAATATTTTTTGTTTTTTTGTATTTGCTACCGTCATTAGACGATGTGCAAAATTAAGAAATTCGCTTATATGAAAAGAGAAATCACTCGAGCAGCGCTTTTCTTCGCTGTATCTTCACTGGCGTTGTTTTCATGCAACAAGGTTGAAGAGACGATTGCCACCATCGAGGTGCGCAACTCCTTTGGTAGTCCGGTGTCAGGCGCTACAGTTCGTTTATACGCTGTTGGTTCTACAGACACAGACAACATTGGCGAAATTCGATTCGACACTACCCAAGTAACCAATGGATCCGGAAAAGTTTCTTTTAATTTCTCGGAGTTTTACAAGCGTGGACAAGCTGGCTTTGCTGTTTTAGACATTGCAGCATCTAAGGGCAACCTCATTGGTGAAGGAATCATCAAAATTGAAGAAGAAAAAACGAACGAGGAAGTTGTTGTGATTGAATAACAACTACTCTGAATGAAAACCGAGGCCGCTTTGAATGAGCGGCCTTTTTTTATGCTATTTCTCCCATATCCTTGAAGTAGGCTATGATGGCCCGTTTGATAAGCCGCTCTTGCTCACCGGCCTCCAGGTGGGGCAATTGCGTCAAGCGCTCGTAGTGCGGCCATCCATCTTTGTCGATTCCATCGTACCTGTAATACCCATAAGGCTCAAGCAATTTGCAAATGGCTATGTGCATGAGATCCACCTTCTCGTCTTTTTTAAACGACCGAAAGCCCTGTCCAAGCTCTTGAACACCTATTATGTACAGAATTCCCTGTAAATCAATATCCTCACCAAACTGCGCCGCAATTCTGCGCTGCACAGCCAACCATTCCATTTCAAATTGATAATCCATCCTCTATTCAAATCATTTTGTTGATAACTCCGAAAATCTGTTCATTTTTTTAGGGTTTGTCGAACTAATTTCGACATGGATCCAACTATTACGACTATTCGGATGATACCAACAAGGCACCTAATGTGTGTACTTATCGGGTTGAGCCCTTTCGCAATGCATGCACAAGAAAAGCGTGATTGCTTAGACGCCACCCTAAAGAAGTCCAAAGATGAGAACATTTGTCATTACTTCCGCAGTTCAAAACTGGGAGAAGATGGATTATACTATGTTCAGGTAGAATATCTGGCCGGTACACTGAAGATGTCGGGGAGTTATATCGACGCGGCATTGACCATTGAAGATGGTCATTTCGTGTATTACTATCGGAACGGACAAGTGGAATCAGAGGGGGTGTACAAGCACGGGCGGAAAGTAGGTGTTTGGAGCCGCTATTTCTTTGATGGCTCCGTTCGTCCAGACCGCATTTACCCGGAACTGTCTGAGAGCACTTCGCATGAAACTCCTGCCACCTTTCCAGCTGGATACGAAGGATTCATGTCGTTTCTCGCCGAGAATCTCCACTACCCCCCTCCTGCCATCACCAAAGAAATGAATGGCTATGCGCGTGCAGCTTTTGTTATTCAGGCATCCGGAAAAATAACCGATATCGAGATTTTAGAGAGTTCCCATTTCTTTTTCGACCGAGCAGTGATGGAGTGCTTGTGGACAATGCCTGACTGGCTTCCGGCTGAGCGCCAAGGCCGACCCGTGCAAAGCACTTTCATTTTACCCGTTACGTTTGCCATTCACGAAGGCGAGACGCGCATATCGATCGGAGACGAGATCGACTGATAAAAAAAAAGGCTCCATCGTTCAGATGCAGCCTCTTCTTTTGTGTTTTTTCAGAATTATTCAGGAATGATTAGCAAAGGCGTTTGGGTGTGCATTGCCAGCGCTCGCGATACGCTTTTGTGAAAAATACGCTCGATGAATCCGTAATCCCGGCGCACGATGATGAGCATATCACTCCCATGGTTGTTCAAATACGCATCAAGACCTTCAGATACCGACGGAGCTTGAACATGAACCACAACCGAATCGCGACCACCGATGTTGATGCGCTTTTCTTCCACCCCGCCAACAATTACCTCCTGATGCACATGTACTGCTTCGAAAGTGGCGTCAGACAATGTGGCAAACTTGCCGATGTGCTCTGCAGCTGTAGGTTGAAGTGGCTGGTAGTCAGTTGCTAAAGATATCTTGTGTGGAGCTTCACAGCGGGTACCATCAGGAATCACAATAACCGGAACCGAACTTGTGCGCAGCACGTTGGCGGTATTGCTTCCGAGAAGCTTTTTCCGCACATCATCCGAACCTGTTGTTCCCATGATGATGTAATCAAACGCTTCTTTTCGGTTCAACCCTTTGATAACTTCAACCAGTGAGCCTTCCTTGACCAATGCCCTAAAGTCTGCATCGTTCCCACGCTCTGCAACAAATTCCGTCAACAACTCACTCATTGCCCGTTCTGCATCTTCACGCAGCAAGTCTTCAATGCTCACAAGCATACCAGTGCCTGTATGTGGAATCTGCCACGTGTTGAGCAAGATAATTTCAGGCTTGAATTTTCCGAACAGGCACAAAGCAAACTCCAACGCCGTTCGGGCATGGCTGCTAAAATCGGTAGGCACGAGAATTTTCATCGGAACTTTGATAAGGTATTACATTGGAAAGATTCCACCTTTCTTTTCTTTCACCACTTCAATTCGCTGACTTAGAACAGGACGTGAGCTGTGGTTGGCTACATCTTCTGCGATGCTTTGGTGGAAGAAGTGCGCCAATCCGGTACGGCCGTGGGTTTCAATCATCAGCAAGTCAGCATTTAGCTCCTCGGCCACCGCATGGATCCCCTTCTCTACCATGAGATCATTGTAGATGTGCATCTTCATTTCCTTCAATCCGGCAGCATCGGCAAAATCTTGCATCAGCTTACGGGTATAAGACGTGCCTTCAAAATTCGCAGGGGTGATGATCTTCACCAAATGAATGGTGGCATTGAATATATCAGCAAAGCTCTTCAACTTCCTGAATGAATCCACTGACTCCTTGTAGAAGTTGGAAGCGAACATCACATTTGTAGGGGCAAAATTGGGCATGCGATCTTTGATGGTCAGCACGGGACATGCGGCTGTGCGAATGATTTTCTCGGTGTTTGAACCCACCAAAAACTCCTGTGCACCCGAAGCCCCTTGAGACCCCATCACAATCAAATCAATTTCGAATTCCTTCGCCTTCTCCGTAATGGTGTCGTACACATTCTCCCATTGAAGTACTTCAGCCACCTCTACTTGATCAAAAAACGGCTGGGCTATGAGCTTCTCGAACTCCTGCTTTGCGCGTTTCAGTAGAAAAATCCCCTCCATAGTGTCAGGCACTTCACTGAAACTGTCGTTTCGCGAGTACACGGGCATATCTATGGCGTGCAAAAGAAACACCCTTGCGCCGGTTCGTTTGGCAATGCCTGCCGCAACTTCAGCCGCGTGATAGGCAAAGGGAGAAAAGTCTGTAGGTACAAGAATGCGTTTCATGTTCTTAAAAATTAAGGGATTAAAAGTCGTACATCTGCATATAACGGAAGTTGATGTAACTCCATACAAAAACTGATATTTGTCAGTTTTTAAATCACATCCACTTAGCTAGAAAGCGATTGAATTCGCCTTTCATTTCAGCAAAAAGTTTCTCATAAGTGGTCATGCGATCAGCCAACCCGCTGTGGTATTCAAAAAAGCCTTTGGTAGCCGCGAGTGGATTTTCTTCAACAGCTTTGATAAGTCCGTTCTCATGTGCTTTGATATCATGCACCAAGGTATCTATAACCTCTTTCTCGCGGATGAACTTGTTTTGGTACTGTTCCACGC
>JBJOIB010000090.1:0-2829 GCA_046047375.1 Bacteroidota bacterium | reverse complement strand
AATATAAAACGTTAGAACCAATGTGTACCGCGTTATTGGATCGCGGACTTACTGCAGAAATACAATAAAATGAAGACTCGCGTTATTCTTGTGCTCACCGCTGTAGCTGTTTTAATTGCGTGCACTCGCGTGCCGATATCAGGTCGCAAACAGGTGAATCTCCTTCCGGAAAGCCAGATGATGGCGATGTCGTATCAGCAATATCAGGTGTTTCTCGACTCCAATGCGGTAGTTGGTGCAGCTGATCGCAATGCGAAAATGGTAGCTGATGTTGGGGCCAAAATCGCCGCTGCAGTGGAGCAATACCTGAAAGATAACGGACAATCGAAGCGGGTAGAAGGATTTGAATGGGAGTTTCGTTTGGTAGACGATCCCACTGTGAATGCTTGGTGCATGCCTGGCGGAAAAGTTGTGTTTTACACCGGAATTTTACCCGTCTGTGCTGATGAAACAGGCTTGGCGGTAGTAATGGGACATGAGGTTGCTCACGCCATTGCTCGCCACGGAAACGAGCGCATGAGCGAGCAACTGATTGTTCAGGCAGGCGGAATGACCTTGGCGGTGTTGATGAGCGAAAAACCACAATTGGCGCAAGACTTATTCCTAACCTCCTACGGCATCGGAAGTCAACTGGGATCGCTGGCCTTCTCTCGACAGCATGAAACAGAGGCTGATAAACTAGGTCTCGTTTTCATGGCCATGGCCGGTTACGATCCTCAGCAAGCACCTATTTTCTGGGAGCGTATGTCGGCAGGCGGCGGTGCTGCACCCCCTGAATTCCTTTCTACACACCCAAGCCATGAAACGCGCATTGCGAATCTAAAAGACTTTATGCCTGAGGCGCTGAAGTATTACAAAAAACCGTCTTAGAATAACATCATTGCTTTAAATGCGATTTAAAAACGCCGAAGGAACAAAACTTTCGGCGTTTTTTATTGAGCCGCTCATCGCAACCAATTTCCGCTCATCAATCAATTGGCGTCATACTTGTCTACGCGGGTTCAATAGAATATCTTTGCCCCCCTTGCAAGGGAGAAACAATTAACTATGGATCGGAATACGATAATTGGGCTGTTGCTCATGTTTTTATTGGTGGTTGGATACAACCTCTATTTTGCACCTGAAGAAGATCCCACTGCTTCTGTTGCTCAAACGGAAGTAACAAACGTGGGTTCGGCCGACACGGCTACTCAAACACCTGTTGCAACCCCAAGTGCAGTTCCAGATTCGTTAGCTGAATTGCTTGCAGTTCGCGAGCGCGAAAACAAATTGGGAATCTTCGCTGCGGCTGGTGTACCTCGCGCAGAACAAGAATACATTCTCTCCAATAAGCTGGTAGACATTCGCATCAGCAACAAAGGAGGCACCTTTCGCAGTGTGCGCCTAACCGATGGCTACACTACTTTCTGGGAGAAAAAGCCTATCTCTCTCTTCCGTCCTGAAGAAACGCGTCTCAACCTTTCTTTCGACTACACCGGGAAAGAACGCATCAATACGGCTGAGCTATTCTTTGTAAAAGCGGGCGAAAAGTCTACCGCCGATGGCAAAGAACTGATCATGCGCCTCGATGGGGGAAACAACCGTTACATCGATATCGTGTACTTCCTCGCCAACGACTCCTACGAAGTGAAAACCGAAATTAGAACGGTTGGCATGAGCGATCCCGTAAACTTATCGACCGCTCGCCTCGATTGGGAGATGACAGGCTTGCACAACGAAAAAGGCATAGAATGGGAAAGGCAGCACAGCGCTGTTTATTTCCGCGAGATGGGACAAGGGCGCGATTACCTCGGTGACGGTCAAGACGATGAAGACACCGTCGAAGAATCGTTGCACTGGGTGGCCTTCAAGCAAAACTTTTTCTCTGCAGCCGTTATCAACGATGAAGGATTTGGTGGCAATAGCTACTTGCACTCTGCCCCACCTGCTGATGCCGCTGACACGTCTGTAACCATGAATTACGTAGCAAAACTGCCCGTTAACCTCGATGTAACAGGTACTGAAACCCTTCGTTTTTACTTCGGTCCCAATGACCTCGCTGTCATGAACAAGCTTGAAGTAGAGGAGTTCTCCCGCATCATCGACTACGGATGGTGGATTTTCGGATGGATCAACCGATGGGTGGTTCGTCCGGTCTTCAACTGGCTCGCTAGTTCCATTGGTAGTATCGGCATTACGATCGTGGTGATCACACTGCTCATCAAGCTACTACTCTCCCCTATTACCTGGAAAAACTTTCTCTCATCAGCAAAAATGCGGGTGTTGAAACCTGAAATGGATGCCATCAATGAGAAGTACAAGGATGAGCCCATGGAAAAGCAAAAAGCTCAAATGGATTTGTACCGTCAAACCGGCGTCAATCCATTTGCAGGATGCTTGCCTATGCTCCTTCAAATGCCCATTTTGTACGCCATGTTCCGCTTCTTCCCTGCAAACATCGACCTCAGAGGAAAATCGTTCTTGTGGGCGGATGACCTAGGTGCGTACGATGCCATTTTCACCTGGTCACAACACATTCCGGTGATCAGCACCTACTATGGAAATCACATCAGCGGATTTACACTGATGATGGCCGTGAGTACCTATGTGTACTCCAACATGAGCATGGCCAATATGCCTACCACACAACAACCGGGCATGCCGAACATGAAGGTCATCATGAACATCTTCCCTATCTTTACCTTGGTGTTTTTCAACAAATTCGCCGCCGGATTGAGCTTCTATTACTTCTGCGCTAACGTGTTGTCGATCGCTCAAATGGTGATCATCAAGCGTTACTTCATCAACGAAGACAAGATTCGGATGCAGATTGAAACCAACAAAACGACA
>JBJOIB010000089.1:0-4754 GCA_046047375.1 Bacteroidota bacterium | reverse complement strand
GGGCTTTCAGCTGGGGGTATGACAGCCGGGGTGAAAGGATTCAGAGGAGCTTATGAGCTGGCGCTTCGTTATTATGAAGCAACTGGAAATAATCAGGTTATCGTTGCCACAGATGGAGCTTTTCGCGCATCTGATGAGAAAAAACTGTTACAGCTTGTGGCCGAATACAGCTCAAAGGGACTCTCAACGACCATTATAGGCATTCGATGCAGCGAGCAATCCGCATCGGTGCTAAAGGCTTTAGCTGATGCCGGTGGTGGCGTGTATTTGGCAGCGGATGATTACGACCAAAGCCAAGATGTGCTCTTAACAGAAATTGTTCGACGTGCTTTAGAGCCTGGTGGTAAGTAGTTATTGAATTCGGCCTGAATTGTATCTTTGGGCCGTGAATAGCAAAATCAGCACCCCTTACCTGATTGGAATTTCCGGAGGCAGCGCAACGGGAAAGACCTCTGTTTTACATAGTCTTCTGACACACTTCTCGCCGGAGCAGATAACCTTGGTTTCGCAAGACAACTATTACCACCCTAGAGAGAAACAACAGTTGGATGCCAATGGGTGGTTGAACTTTGATCTACCGGAATCCATTGATAGACAGACCTTTTTCGATGACGTTGTTCAGCTAATGCGAGGAAAAGAGGTTGTTAAAGAGGAGTACACCTTCAACAATCCCGATAAAAAATCCAGTCTGATTTCCATGCGCCCTGCACCGGTTATCATTACAGAAGGACTGTTTGTTTTTCACTACGAAGAAATTCGCAACCTACTGAATTACAAGGTATATATTCATGCAGATGTGGACATTCGACTGGAGCGTCGCATCCATCGTGATCATGCTGAAAGAGGCTACCCCAAAGATCACGTGTTGTATCAATGGGACAATCATGTTCGTCCGGCTGATATTTCTTATTTGGAACCCTATCGGAGCCTTTGCGACCTCGAAATAGACAACAATTTTGAGTTTGAGAGTGGGCTGGCGATCTTGAAAAAGCACATTGAAAACATTTTAGAACATGCTTAAAGTCTATCATCTATCGACCTGTTCGACCTGCCAGCGCATTTTAAAAGAGTTGGACATCGCGACGAAAGGAGCACAAATGCAGGACATCAAAACCGAGGCGATAACCACAGATCAAATCGACGAGATGAAAGCCTTAGCCGGTTCGTACGAAGCCTTGTTCAGTCGCACGGCGATGAAATATCGCTCGATGGGCTTGGGAGCAAAAACGTTGACAGAAGCTGATTACAGACAACTTATTTTGGATGAGTATACGTTTTTAAAACGACCTGTGATTGTTTCAGGGCAACAGATCTTCATTGGGAATGCTCCGAAAACCGTAGCCGCAGCAAAAGCCGTTCTGTGAGCAGGAAACTTTGGTCGCATGTAGCGCTTTTCAGCGTAGCCGTTTTCTACAGCGCTAACTACCTGATAGCAAAAGGTTTAATGCCCGATGTGGTTGGACCAAGTGGATTTATTTTCTTGCGTGTAACAGGTGCGGGTTTGTTGTTTTGGATTCTGTTTGCGTTTAACAGGGAGCGTATTCTATGGCGTGATGTGCCCAGACTCATACTTTGTGGTGTTGCGGGCGTGGCCACCAATCAATTGTTGTTTTTCAACGGATTAAGTGCCACCTCCCCCATCAACGCCTCCATTATGTTGACGGCTAATCCCATCTTGGTTTTAATAGCTTCAGCAATCATTCTAAAAACGCGCATATCCGGACGAAAGGTCATCGGCATCGTGTTAGGGGCGCTCGGAGCCATTACCCTCTTATTGTTAAGCCGAGGGGAAATTCGTGGAACAGCAACATGGCAAGGTGATCTAATGGTTTTTCTGAATGCTTTGTCGTATGGAATATACCTGGTACTCGTAAAGCCATTGATGTCGCGCTATAAACCCATCACCGTGGTTTCCTATGTTTTTTTGTTTGGATGGATGATTGTAACACCCGTTGGAATAGGACAAGCGCTTGAAATCAACTGGGCAGAACTAACGACGGTGCATTGGGCCGGAATTGCATACGTGATTATAGCCACTACTTTTCTTGCCTATTTGCTGAACATTTGGGCCATGAAAACCGTGGCTCCCACAGTGGTGAGCGTGTACATATACTTGCAGCCACTGTTGGCGGGATTATTCGCTTACATAGCTGCGGCGATAGGGGCTACAGACTACACGGGTGAAATAAACTGGCAGCGCATTGTATGTGCCTTGCTGATATTCAGTGGTGTGTATTTGGTAAGCACCGATCAGCCGCAAAATCCGAGGCCGCAATAACCTTTCGCACATTAGCGCTCATTTATTACCTTTCGAAAAAAAACAATGGCCATTCGCAGACCCTTCAACTTACATCAGTGGATTGCAGAAAACCGCGACTTACTGAAGCCTCCGGTTGCTAACAAAAATCTTTATGTAGAAAGTGGTGACTACATTGTTATGATCGTTGGTGGGCCAAACGCGCGCAAAGATTATCATTACAACGAAACAGAAGAATTATTCTACCAGTTGGAAGGAGAAATCAATGTGCGTATTCAAGAAGATGGGAAAGCAGTAGATATTCCAATTAAAGCTGGAGACATGTATTTGCACCCAGCGGGAGTGCCTCATTCGCCTATGCGTTCTGAGGGAAGCATAGGCCTGGTGATAGAGCTAAAAAGAGAAGGGACTGCTCACATGGATGGATTGTTATGGTACTGCGATGTTTGCAACACCAAACTTCATGAAACCTATTTCGAGCTTCAGAACATTGAAAAAGATTTTTTGCCTCGTTTTAGAGAATTTTACGGTTCAGAAGATTTGCGGACATGCAAATCATGCGGACATGTGATGGAAACAGATCCGAGATTTTTATAGGCAGGAATGCAACCAATGATGGAAGAATGTTGTCTTTGGAATGACAACCTTACATCATGAAACATCTATTCCTAATCACGGCCCTGTTTATTGGGTCATTTTCCTTCGCCCAATGTGAAGCAGTTATGTTCAGCGTATTGTTGAACGCAGAAACAGCTCCAGAAGGTATTGAAGTCGTTTTCACTCCCGGGTTTAACGGTTCTGATCAATCCGTAGTTCCCGTATCTCTCACCCCGAACGGCTACGGGGTTTTCACGGTTTGCTTGCCTGTTGAATGTTACAACGTTGGATTTTCCTTTGGCAATTTTTCAGCTGAAGACATCATTTACGTTACTTACATTTTGGACGGCGTAACAACCGAATGGACACCCAATTTAAGCATGGGAGGCGACATTGAAAATCCCTTGGAATTTTGTGTTGCACCACCATGTGCTACCGAGTTCAATATAGATCTTTCAGGCTGTTATGGCGTATTTGTGCCAACGCCGCCTGTAACAGAAGGTGATATTTTATACTCTGTTAATGGTTCTGTGGTGAGCAATGGAGAAAACATCTTTACGTATCAATTTCCAGAAAATGGGTCGTACGAAGTATGCATGCTCACGTGTGGTGCATTGACGTGCCAAGAAATTGTGGTTGAAGGCTGCAATCAGGAATCAGATTGTCCTAACCAAGAAGATTTTTGGGTTGGTGGCACAGGCTGCTCTATGCAATTTGAAATCGGAAGTTTTTCTCCTGGTGAATCAGTAACATGGAACTTCGGCGATGGAACTATTGTTGAAGGTGGGCATTACACCACACACACCTATGCCGATGGCGGTGTTTACACCGTTTGCGCAACCTACACATCCAACGCATGCCCTGAGGGGGTTGAATTATGCGAAGTTGTTGAAGTAGCGGGTTGTTCTTGCGCTACCGATATACTTGTGACCACAGATGGTTGTATTGGAATATTTACAGCCCTGCCAATCAACAGCAGCAATGTAGCTGGATATTTCACTGTTAATGGACAGCAAGTAAGCAACGGCGAATCTGTCTTTACCTACATTTTCCCGGAAAATGGCGTGTATGAAGTTTGTGTACAATCATGTGGTGGAACTGCTTGCCAAGTGGTTGAAGTAAGCGGTTGCAGCACAGAAAATGACTGTCCAACCCCGAATGATTTCTACGCCAACGGCGAAGGATGCAACTGGGTGTTCGAAATTGGAAGCTTTGTGGAAGGTGAAAACGTGGTTTGGCATTATGGGGATGGTGTAACCGAAGAGGGCGGCCATTTTACAGATCATACGTACACCCAACCAGGAACATACATAGTTTGTGCTTACTACACGTCGTCGCTATGTTTGGAGGGTGTAGAGCTGTGCCACACCATTGTGGTATCGGGTTGTGGAGAAGTAGAATGCACTGATATCACCCTGAACATATCTGCATCTCCTGAGCCTGGCGTTATTCAAAACATTTCATGGGTGATTACCGGTAATGACGGGGTTTCTTTCGGTGGGACCTATGAGTTCTTGCAGAACACCCCGGGACAGTCTGATACGTTTTGTTTGCCTGCAGGATGTTATTCACTCGTTCTTACATCCAACTTGCCTCTTCAAAATGTGCAGACATGGATGAGTTCGGGGAATGACTTTATTGAGTGGAATGAGCCTCCGATGATTGATTCGTTCAGTGCCTTTTACAGCTTTGGTGTAAACACCGATGATTGCGGTCCTGCTAGCGATTGCTCCCTTGAAATTGATTACGAAGTGAGCGAAACGGGCAATTACATTTTCCACGCATACCCTTCTGTGGATGCCACCGTATCGTGGTTCTTAGATGGCGAGTATTACGAAACGGGCATGAACGTGGATGGATCTGATTTTGAACCTGGTCTGCATGAAATGTGTGCCATGTT
>JBJOIB010000088.1:0-11349 GCA_046047375.1 Bacteroidota bacterium | reverse complement strand
GAGCTTTTTTGTTGGCCCAAATAGCGTATATCATCACGTACTTTAAGGCAACTGATACCAACTTCGAACCACTCATCATTCGCAAATACCCACTAATTCCTGTTGGATTGGCGCTCTTGCCAGCCCTTATTTTACGAGTTGTTGCCCCTTACGCCGGAGATTTGCTTGTTCCGGTGGTTATCTATAGCGGAGCTCTGTTGATCATGGTTACTGCCGCGGTAGCTCGTTACGCCAAGACATCCCTGCCATCCTTTCTACATGTTACTTTAGGAGCTTTTCTTTTCATGCTTTCCGATACCCTCATAGCCTTCGATCGGTTCTTGAACAACGTTCCCTTGAGTGGGATGTTCATCATGTCTACCTACATGGCTGCACAATGGCTCATATTAAACGGACTCATTCGTCATTACAAAAAATAAAAGCCCCTCCTGCCCCAGAAGGCTGAAGACCAGAACAGAAGGAGCTTTTTTGATTTATTGTTTCACGAACTTGAGTTGTTCATGTGTCGTGCTGTCGGTCATTACAACCACATAAGCCCCTGGGGGGAGTTGAGCAGTATTCAATTGTACAAGGTTAGTTTCTGAGTCCAATATCTCTTCCAAAACCAATACGCCACGTGCGTCGTATACCGATATTCGCCCTTTTCGGCTACCAGGAAAAGCTATGAAAACTGATTCACCTGCGGGATTAGGAAAAAGCTCCATCATTTGCTGCGAATGAGGCGCATTGCTCTTTACACTATCACTGCACCCAGCTATTTTAACCGAGAAATCCGGAAACAACTCAGCGCCAAACCTATAGAATTCCGGGGCTTCAGGTGCGGAGAATAATACAGGAATTTTCCATAAGCTATCTGCCTTTATCCATTCTAAACGTACATCATCATGCACTGTTGATTGGAGGAAAGCATAGATGAGTTCTTCACCCGCCGCAGACATCCCGCATTGCGCTGCACCCATAGCGATATCCGTGGATGCATCGACAGAATTATTGAGACGGCATAAGCGTGCTTTGACCATTTCCAGGTCAAGAGAAGCAGCGAGATAAGACTCGTCAAATAGTTTCATGTTCAACGCATTCAGTGCTTCAAGGGTCTTTACAGACGGTGTTTTTTCTTGAAGCCAAAGGATCTCAGCCAGATCGTTAACCCCGGTTGCCAGCATCGCCCGGGCGAGGGCTGGACGGGCAGAAATTTTAGCTTTGAACAAATCGCGGTACCATTTTTCAGGATCTTCAACCTCTGGCTGCCTGCAATACCATAAGGCATCAGAGAGGGGCACACCTTCGAAGAGGCCAGACAACACTGTTATTTCGAATCCATCATCAGGAATTACAAGTCCTTTCACTGTTGGTTTCACAACCGGACCTGGGACGTCATTCATGCCACACGAAACTCCAGCTGTAGGCTGCTTATCCGAGAAAAGCACGGCACAACCAAAGGGGTACTCCATCGGATTGATTCCCGGGCAAGCCGGGTCGGCCACAAATACTGTTGGTTCAGCCCAGACGGGAAAACCCAGTAAGCCCCAATCATTGTGGAGGGCATCGAGGGTATACATGCAAGTGCCTCCGCAATTCCCGGCTATAGTGCCAAAGAACATTGGGCCTGAAGTTGCTCCAAAGCTGTTGTATCCTTCGGTTAGAAGTAGATCGCCAGCCATATCTACATGCACGTGGGTTGTGTTTTGACCGAATGTGTTGTAGCCGCCTCCAAGGGGCGCGCTGAGGTTTAAGCGGGAAAGGTTCATGATACGAACTCCTGTTTGACAGAAGGCTATTTCGCTGCATCGTAAGCGCAATTCCCCCCCACTTTGTTTTTCGATGGCGGTGTGGTATCCTTCAAAACCGCAGTTCTTCACAAACAAACGCGTTGGAGAATCATCAGCGATGGCGGTTAAACCATCCTCGGAGGATGAAAACAAGCAGTTCGTAACTTGGGAGGAGAAAAGCATAGTGGCCAACTGAATGTCAGTGTTGAAAAAATCGCTGTTCGAGGCGCGAAATCCCCCATCATGGATGCTGATTGAGGAGTACATAAATTCCGAATCATTCACGCGAAACAACCGTGGCCCGGGATTACCGAAAAGCTTCATGTTATTAAACCGACATCCTTGAATGGATGCGGTGTGCCAGCAACGCAGGCCAAACGGATTTGATCCTTCAAAAGCAACGTCGACGGCAGAAAAGGGTCCGGAGGAAGTCACCTTACCTCCCTCAGCGATGGTCACCTTGCCATTGGAGAGAGTAAGCTTCCCGAACCCGGAAGAAGTCCACAATCCGGCTCCTGGCGCCACTTCAATGATTTTATCATTCCATCCGGCACCACTGATTTTTAGTCCGTTGGATGCGTTTCCAAGCACCGTTGGCAGCGATGACCAAAAGCGCACCTTCCCTCCTTCCGTGCCATCACAAAGAATGGTTGCCAAAACGTCTGTACCAACCACTTCGAGACTACCATAGACATCCAATACCGCCTCAGTTCCAGTCAAATGAATAGGCTCAGCGGAGGCAATTTGAAGTACCGCTTGGTCTTCTATGATGAAGTTTCCGCCATCAAACACCTGAACTACTCCACCATCGAAAAGCACTTCGGCACCCTTTTCAATCCGCAACGTGCAACCAGGGTGTATGACCAAGCTCGAGCCCTGATAAAAGTGCAGCTGAGCGCTAGAAGTTATAGTAAATTCAGCCGTTCGGCCATTCGAAGGGTCTCCTAGAATCAGAGCGCCACCTTCGTAAACCCGAATGGTTGAGCCGCAAAGGGCGGTTCGTGCATCAAAGTGTGCACCTGCGGGCGCGTAGGTACCAGAAGTACCATCGTGAACCAAAGAAGCGCCATTGATGAATAGTGTACCGCCATCGAAAACATCAGCGCTGTGAACCACATAACGCTGTGGCAATGCATAGTTGAAAAAGCCTGCCGGTAGGGCTGCAGAGACGTTTGCATCTGCCACACCCTCGCCCGACATCACTTCTTCCAAAACCAGTTGTACAATTTCGTCGTTTAGTTCCGAGTGTGTCATGTTGAGATTCATGGGGCCATACATGCGATCAAACGGTAACAGTTCGGGCGAATCTTGTAAAAGTGTATTCACTGGAGTGTAGAAAGTAGTCACAGGTAAACCCAACGCACTTTTGGTAGGGATGAAGCAATGCTGAGGTTGGAAGTCGGTCAGATCAACTTCGGTATCGCAAACGTCGAAAAGGTTGTTCCAAAAACCCAAATCGTTCAGTTGTTTGTTCATGGCTGTTACGAAGTCGATCATCGATGTGCGCAGACCACCTGCTACATTGTCGATACCGGGA
This sequence comes from Bacteroidota bacterium, assembly GCA_046047375.1. GTDB lineage: Bacteria > Bacteroidota > Bacteroidia > Flavobacteriales_D > Sanyastnellaceae > RI-182. The sequence continues at coordinate 8,043 of JBJOIB010000088.1, read as the reverse complement.
TAGATCTCTGGATCCAGGGCATAGACAGTTTCCGGCGTTGAGCCGAGGAAGTTGCTGGTTTGCCACTTCTTCATGCGGCTCACCACCCAGTTTCCGTTCACTTGGTCATTGGGGTCTCCTGGTGTAGCGTTGATGCGCAAGCTAAACAACGTCCACGGACCAAGGTCACAGGTATAATCGAGGATAGGTGCTCCCGGGTAGTAGGGCAGTTGTGTACCTGTGAGGCTTCCGTTTGCAATGCCCACTCCACGCGCCTGTTGTGGGTATCCCATGGCATCGAGGTCGGCCATGAATGCTTGATGAATGCTATTACCATAGAGTTGCGATATGAGCAATTCTCTTGCTGCAGGCCTTAATAAATAGAGGTGTTTGAACAGAAAAGCGTCAACACTGAACGACGTAAAGGTTTCGATGGCTGTTTGAAGACCCATCGGGACGTGGGCTCCAGTGTGAGGTCCATCGAGAGAAATCCACAAGCGCGTGCAGTGCGGTGTTCCTGATTGTTCCATATTCACCAAAGCCATTCGAGCTAAAACGGCACCCATACTTGCGCCGGCTAGAATGTTTTCTTCGGCTCCTATTTTATGTTCATTAACGAGGTTGAGCAGTTCCTCAACGAGCATGACATTTTCTCTCAACGAGGCTGCACCGACTTCAAAATCGAGTAAAATGATGTCGTAACCCGCCTCATGCAATGGAAGTAATAGGTCGGGCATTTTGCTCAGGAATTCGTACCCTTCGGCATTGCCACATGTGAATTCGTGCCAGCCGAAGTCGCCGTTTCTTTGAGGGTCTTTCTCCACTCCGAAGTCAATGCCTTCCACGAAGATGAAGGGTTTATCGAGCACACCATCGGCGCTGAAGGAGGTGTAGGCATTCGCGAACAGTGTTTCCTCGCTGCCTTCCACAGCAATCTGCCATGGGAAGCTAGGCGTGGAAGTTGTCCATGGGGGCAATTGAAGGGAAAGCACCGGATTTCCTCCTCCTGATGAACGGAGAATGTAGGTCATAAACCGCACATCCGAACCTCGTGTGAGTTTACAAACCAGCTGGCGATCGGTATCATGGTGCTCATATGTAACCTCATACGACTGTCCAAAATCGAAGGAACGAAACCCAAGTCCATCGTCAAAATCGATATCAACCTCAACAGTTCCAGGAATATTCGAAAAGAAATCCGACGCATTGAGTCGAAATATGTATGTACCTGTCGTATAGTGCTCGCGATCCGGCATGAACAGTGCGCAATGACCGTTAGTGTATAGCGGAAGGCTTCCTGATGTATCCACAAGGCCGGAGTCTGTCATGGCCATGAGGCCCTCCTCTACGGCGTTTAGTGGCAAGGTTTGATAATCGGCGTCAACGATTCGGATCGGGATGGATAGTTGTTGCCATTTTCCCAACGCTCCCTTTCTCATCATGTCATCTGGTTTGTCAATCCATGTAGAATCAAGAGAAGAGCGCTGCATAGCGTACATCACCTGCATGGCGGAGTGGAAATCGAGAGGCGGATCATCGATTCCATCTGGCATATTGAGTCCTTCCATCCGACTTAGGGGGAGGAAGATACCCGAGGAGATGTCTTCATCAGGCAGATATTGATAAGGAAAAGGGAGTTGTGCCGCGGCCGACACAGACGCGCAGAGGCACGTCCATAGAACGATGTTTTTCATCTTTATGCGGTTTTAGTAATTCCATCCGATTGGATGTAACCGCAGAAAGGCAAAAAGGCGGGTACAAGGTTGTCTTTAGCAGACGATGTAAAGGTAAATCGACTTACAGAACCTTAGTGGCTTATTTTATATTCGTAGGGTTTGGCTTTATAGTCGTATTACAGTTCATCACCCCTGAGAGTACGGAACCGTTTCCTGGCCTCGATTACAAAGAGACTGCCGGGATAATCGACGAGTAATTTTTGGTAAAGCTCTTTCGCTTTTTCAGGATCGCCGTAAACTTGTTCGTTCATTTCAGCCAATTTGAACAAGGCATCATCGGCAAGAATATCTTTAAAGTGCAATTCTAAAATCTCCTCAAGGCATTTCTTGCTATCATCGAAACGACCCTGTTTGCTGTACATTTCGCTTCTGAGCATCAAAATTTCGTCTTTCAGCGAATGCGCCGGCCACTCTGTTAAGATGCTGTCCAATTTCACTTCCGCTTCCGGAATGCGGTTTTGGTAGGCGAGAAGATCCGCTTGAGCAAACAACCTCATAGGCACCGTGGTAGTGTCCATGTTGTAATTATCAGTAATGAGCAGTGACAGGTCGATAGCATCGTTTGAAATGAGTTTCGACGTGCTAGCTTTGAGCACATCTAGTTGTGCTTGCGCCCATTCAAAATCACCTGTGTAGTATGAGATTCGGGCGTTTTTAAACTTCGCAAGGTGACCTAAAGGGTCTTCTTTAAAAGCGAGTTCCACTTGAGAATAGAGCAAAGAGGCGTCCCATACATTTCCTTCAAGCACTTGAATATCTGCTAGTTCCAATTTCACATGTGCTTCCGAACGTGCGTACAAACCGGGCACTTCAAGCGCTTGTTCGAGGAGGTCCATAGCCCCATCAGAATCGTTGAGGTAAAACGCGCGAATGTGGGCCAGGTCCATCATCATTGGAACGGTGAGTTCATTGGGACCAAGATCTGCGATGGTGGCTGCGTATTCCTGAGAAAGCTGTTGACATTCTTCTGCAGACGGTTTGATTTGCTTTTTCAGGCGGGTGAGTTTGCTTTTCAGCATCTCTCCGCGGGCTTGGGAATAATAGAGGGTATTGGTTCCTTTAGCAACTACGTACGAAAAGGCGTCAACAGCGATTTCATAGTCCTCGTTATTCGAGGCCATACGGCCAATTTCGAGCACCCTCAATCCATCTTCGTTGTTGCGTTTGTCGAGGGCTTTTGCTTGAACCAGCGCTGCTCCAAAATCTTTTTGCTGATTGAACAACCACATCAGCATCTCACTGTATATTAGATCATTGGGATACGATTGAACTCTTTTAAGGAGTTTTTGGCGAAGCATATCCGCATTGCCTTCGTTTTCGAGAAAATTGAGATTTCGATTGAAGGCATTTTGAACAGTCTGAATGTAATTTGGGCTTGTTCGCAGGAGGTCGAGAAAAGACTCAGTCATCCCATCGAAATCACCCATCATACCTTGCAAATTGGCTAACTCGTAATGAAATTCGTAGCCATCCGTTGAAATTCGCTTTCCCTTTTCATACGATTGGAGGGCATAGTCGAACTGGTTCAATTTTATAAATGCATTTGCGAGGCGAATGGCAGAGCTTCTACCTGGCTGCAGTTCCTTTAGGGCTTGGTTGAATTCCGTTTTCGCCTTGTCATCCTCGCGGAATTGTAAGTACAGCGCACCCAGATCCACGTGGGCGGTAGCCACATCCGTGCTGGTTCTGAGCTTCTTTTTGATCAGTTGTTCAGCCTCTTCAAGATCTTCGAGAGCTATGAGGGTGTTGAGGTAATTTTCGTAAACCTTGTTGGTGCGATTGGTTTTCCAGATTTTCTCGTAATACAACCGCGCCTGCTCGTACTGTCCGTTTGCGAAGTAATAGTCTGCCAGTTCTTCATCGGATTGGGCAACCGAGGAGAACGAAGCCGCAAGAAGGGCGAAGAAGAGGATTATTTTTCCTGTTGTGCCTGCCATGTTGTGAGGTAGTCTTCGATCGTCGGTTTGAGTCGGTTGTATTCACGCAGTGCCTCATCAGCATAGAGCACAGTGTTTTTCATTTCATCAATGAGTTCAGCAGCGATTCGGGTTTCGATCGACATTTGTTTTGAAACGTAATTTGCATCGATGATGTTTCCTTGTGCATCTTCTGTTGCTCCGGAAGCAAGCGATTCTTTCAATCCGTTTAATTGAATGCGAGTGCGTTCAAGTTCTTTATTGAGCCTTTTATTGCGCCCGTTAAAGTCTTTGATTAAACGTTTAGCGCTGTTGTATTCGGAGAATATCGTAGCAGACTCAACATCCATTTGTTCCTTCGTAAGCAGCTCCATTCGACGCATATCATCCTTCATCGTCGACAATACGAATTCAACGCTATCGGCATTGATAGCGAGGAAAGCCGGGGCTGCTGTCTCGATTTCAGTCAGAAGGGAGTCGATGGTTTTCACCTCCTTAGAGTGTCCGTTCGACGCCGACATACATGCGTTCAAGAGGATGACAAATAGAGGGATTACGATACGCATCATGACGGAAAGTTACGGGAATGAACTGCTGTATTCAAGCCAAAAAAATGCAAACTAGTTAATGTACTCGAAGCCTGTGTATGGCACAAGTGCTTTAGGGATTCGGATTCCTTGATCAGACTGGTTGTTTTCGAGCAAGGCAGCTACGATACGCGGCAAGGCCAAAGCGCTTCCATTGAGGGTGTGCGCTAATTGAGACTTACCTTCTTTCGATTTGTACCGGCATTTTAGGCGATTTGCTTGAAAGGTTTCAAAATTCGAGATGGAAGAAACCTCTAACCAGCGTTGCTGAGCGGCAGAGTATACTTCCATATCGTATGTCATAGCAGAAGCGAAACCCAGATCTCCGCCACACAGGCGAAGTGTTCGGTACGGGAGTTCAAGTTTCACTAGCAATCCTTTCACATGGAGTACCATTTCCTCAAGTGTTTGATACGAGCGATCAGGATGTTCAATCTGTACGATTTCGACTTTGTCGAATTGATGGAGTCTATTCAATCCACGCACATCTTTTCCGTAAGAGCCGGCTTCACGGCGGAAGCAAGGAGTGTATCCGCACATTTTTATAGGGAAATCTTCTTCTTTTAGCAGCACATCGCGGTAGATGTTTGTGAGGGGTACTTCGGCTGTTGGGATTAGGAAGAGATTATCTGCAACGGCATGGTACATTTGGCCTTCCTTGTCTGGGAGCTGTCCGGTTCCGATACCTGAGTCTTCATTCACAAGGTGAGGAGGGATAAACTCCGTGTATCCTGCATTTGTAGCTTCATCGAGGAAGAACTGTATGAGGGCGCGTTGCAATCGTGCTCCTTTTCCTTTGTAGAGAGGGAAGCCGGCACCAGTGATTTTCACGCCTAGTTCAAAATCGATCAGGTCGTATTTCTTTGTCAGCTCCCAATGTGGAACTGCATTTTCAGGCAGTTGAGGAATTTCACCAAACGTATCAACAACTTCGTTGTCTGAATCTGACTTACCTGCTGGTACGCGTGTGTAGGGCGCGTTTGGCAGCGAATAGAGCAATGTGCGTAGGTCGTTATCCAAAACCGCAAGCTCGTCTTTGAGTACGGCCGATTCTTCTTTAATTGAAGTTGTGCGAGCCTTCATTCCTTCGGCTTCTTCGCGCTGACCTGCTTTCATAAGGTCGCCGATGGTGCGAGCGAGAGAATTCGACTCAGCGAGGAGGTTATCGAGGCGTGTCTGGGTATCACGACGTTGTTCATCCACTTCGAGAATGCGATCGAGAGCGGGGCCTGCATCGAGGCCTCTTTTAGTCAGGGCTTGCGCCAATTCATCGCGTTTTGCGCGGATATCCGTAAGGGTTAACATAAGATCGATTTTGCGGGGTACAAAAATAGCAAAACTCCCAACCGAAACGGCGGGAGTTTGCTGTTATATCTTTTGAGGATAAACTTATGCCTCAGCGAACGGCACCACAGTTACGAAGCTGCGGTTATCGCGTTTTTTGCGGAATTCTACTACGCCGTCGGTAAGAGCGTAGAGGGTATGGTCTTTACCAATTCCAACGTTATCGCCTGGGTGGTGTTGCGTACCACGCTGACGTACGATGATGTTACCAGCGATACATGCCTGACCACCGTAGATTTTAACTCCAAGTCGTTTCGAGTGTGACTCACGACCGTTCTTTGAACTACCGACGCCTTTCTTGTGTGCCATCGTATTTGGATATTAGTTGTTATCGCCAGCCGGAGCTTCTGCTTTTGGCTCTTCTTTGCGTGCTTTAGCACCCGAAGTTGCGATACCTTCAATTTTTATTTCAGTTAATGAAGCACGGAAACCATTCTTCTTCTTGTACCCCTTACGGCGTTTCTTTTTGAAGATAATTACCTTGTCTCCTTTCAGGTGTCTTTCAACTTTTGCGGTGACCTGAGCTCCGCTTACAGCCGGGGCGCCAACAGAAATCTTACCGTTGTCGTCAATCAACAAAACGCGGTCGAAACTTACTTTCGAGCCTTCTTCTGCTTGAAGACGGTTAACGAAGATCTGCTGATCTTTCTGTACTTTGTACTGGTGCCCTGCTATCTCTACAATTGCGTACATAGCGCTGGGATTTAAATTTTAGGGGTGCAAAGATATGAAAGTTTTCCACATTCTCAAACAGAAATCGGTTTTCTGTTAATTAAATATACCCCGGTCAGAATAATCGCAGCGCCAATGACGACCGTCCACGGAACAGATTCACCCAAAACCAAGCCCCACAACGCCGCGAAAACGGGCATGATATAAGTAACACTTGAGGCAAAGAGCGCATTCGTCATTTGGATAAGTCGATTGAACAATACCGTAGCAATCGCCGTTGAGAATAACGATAGTATAAGCACAGCGGCGAAGGAATTCCATGCGTGTGGATTTGTATCAACCACCTCCCCTGGATTGGTAAGCCAGAAAATAATTCCGCTTGGGATGGCCATCATGCTCAGGGCTCCGGAGGTAATGAGTAAAGGGGGAATACCGATCAATCTATAGCGCATCACATTCACGCTTACCGCATACATCATAGTTGCGAGAACGATGAACAATGCCGGCAAAATGGCATCCGTGGTTAGTGTTCCCCCCGGTTTGGTGACGTATATAACCCATCCTGCGCCCAGCAGACCAATTAATATACCGGCCACCTGCGACCGATTAACTAAGGCCTTGAAAACGAAAAAACCCAGTATCATGGTGAAAACCGGCGTCAATGAATTCAGGATTCCAGCCACATTGCTTGGCAGGTATTGCTGAGCGGCAGGAAACAGAAACGCTGGTATGGTGCTACCGAACAATCCTACCGCAACCATCCACTTCCATGCTTCAGGAGGCACCTCTTTCCAACGTCGGATGACAATCGGGGTCAATGCAACTCCAGAGATCAGGATTCTCAAACTTCCAACCTGATAAATGGAAAGAACGCGCTTATGGGCCCCGTCAAACAAGGCTTTGTGCATGAGAATGAACGAACTTCCCCAAACCAAAGCCAGTAGTAAGAGAATTCCGTAAGGCACCCATTCGCGTTTCATGAGGCGAAATTAACATTCCTTAGACATGCAGACACTGATCGATGTATATCTTTGTAGAAGAAACATCATTTTCCAAATAATATTCGCCATGATTCGCATTTTCACCATTGCATTATCAGCAGCCGTAATTTTATCGTGCAACAATGCGCCTGAGGTAGCAGTCACGCACAAGGAAGCCGTTGCTCAAGTAGAAAAAACAGTAGCCCGTATTGGGGTAGAAGGTATGATGTGTGAAATTGCTTGTGGGGGAAAGATTCGTAAGGAGTTGAGCAAATTATCGGGCGTGGCAAGTGCCGACATTGAATATGCGGATGGTCAACCCACCAATTTCGCCGTTGTGGAATACAATCCAAATTTGATTTCAGAAGTAGAGATGATTCAATGCGTGAACGGCATCGCCGATGGGTTGTACCATGTTAACGGTGTTGAGATCACACACTTTGTTCCAGGTAATTTGCCGGAAGGATCCGCGGGAGAAGAAACGTCTGAGTTACAAATGGAGTTCAATGATCTCCGCATGCCGGGAGTTACCGACATTTTTTACGCGCTCATCAACTTCGTTCGCTAAACCGGGAACGGGCCCTTTGTGACCTTTTGATCAAGGTTTCGTCACAATCGAAACGTCTTGAGAATTAAATGGTCGGAAGGGGCGATTACGTTTGCTCCGGTGGTTAATAGGGCATTTTAGATTCGACCATTTTTAAGGGCTACCCGTAACACGGTGGCCCTTTTTTGTGCGATGTGATGAAGGGGTTTAGAAATATAGCGTTGGGGATGGGGGGTTGAGGGGGATTGAAAAAGCGAAACTGAAGCGAAATTGGGGGTGGGG
>JBJOIB010000087.1:0-9699 GCA_046047375.1 Bacteroidota bacterium | reverse complement strand
AATGGCACCGAGCTCGCCAATGCATACAGTGAGCTCAACGACCCGATTGACCAGCGGGGTCGATTTGAAGATCAGTTTAAGTTGGCCCAGCGGGGCGATGATGAAGCCATGTTTATTGACTACGACTTCCTGCGCGCTCTTGAATACGGGATGCCACCAACCTCAGGAATGGGCATAGGCATTGACCGATTGGTGATGATGCTTACAGGACATGAGTCTATTCAGGATGTGCTTCTCTTCCCACAAATGCGCCCGGAAAAATTTGAAACTTCGAATTCAGCGGATGCCTTTGTCGAAGCCGGTATTCCGGCTGATTGGGCAGAACATTTGCCTGGAGCGGGTTTCCCTACCCTCGATGAGCTCAAAGCGGCGAAAGCTACGGTGGTGCATCAGAAACTCAATGGCTATCGCAAAAAGAAGAAACTCGACATTCCTGCTGTACAACTCGATGAGGTAGAACGCTGGTTAGCGTGAGGTAAACACCAAGCAAGCCCCTTCGTGGTTTTCTACTCGGCCATCTCCACCACCGAAGATAGTAGCGGCATACCGGTACCAGGTTGTGTTCGGACGGTTGGTTTTGAAACCAATGGCTTCTGTATAACCCATTTGCACTAGGTCTTCAGCCGTGGTTTGTGATGAAAGGTCTTTTTTGCTGATTACAACTTCTATATCTCCTTTTCCGCGAGAGGCAAAGAGGATGTTGCGAAGCATATAGGGATCTGTATTCGACACCGCCACCCCTTTCTGCACATACGTCTGCATGCAAACGCATTCTTTGGTGTTCTCTGATGATTCTTTTATGCGCATGTTGCCACCTTCATTGCAAAGGGCGCCGCCAGAGCTAGGTAGATCCGCCGGTAGGGCAATGCTCATAAAAACGTTAGAATCGGCCTGGACGACGTTTTCTGAAACAGCGAAATCAAGCGATTTAAGGCTCAGCACCACGTATTCGTTGTGGTTGAGCAGGCGAATGTCTTCACGCAGGATTTCAGGAGCCGATTGGCATCCGCCAATAACCAACAAAAGAAACCACGTGGCGAAAACGTTAGAGCGCATCTCCAGTGATGGATTGCAGCAACGAATCGTAACGCGCCACCTCCTTTAGGAAAAGAGGCATTTGCTCATCACTCAATGGATCAGCATTGGGGAAGTCTTCTCGCAAATGGTCTACCTGAACACCGTTTTTCCAAAAGCGGAAACAAACGTGTGGACCTGTGGCCAGGCCGGTGCTGCCCACATAACCAATCACTTCTCCTTGTTGAACACGCTCGCCCTCTTTCACGGCGCGTTTGCTCATGTGCAAATATTGGGTTTCGTAAGTGCCGTTATGTCTGATTTTCACATAATTGCCGTTTCCACCTGTATAACCTGATTTGGTTACCACACCATCGCCAACAGCGAGAATAGGAGTGCCATGAGGTGCCGCGTAATCGGTTCCCAAGTGGGCTTTGTAGCGTTTGAGAACAGGGTGAAAGCGTTTGCCTGAGAAATTGCTCGAAATGCGCGAGAACTTCACGGGTGCTTTCAGGAAAGCTTTTTTCAAGCTGGCGCCGTCTGAACCAAAATAGTTGATTTCACCGTTGTTTTCGAAGCGATATGCGCCGCGGTCTTTGTCGCCCTGTATGAAGTGAGCAGCCAGAATCACACCACCGCCTATCGGCTGATCGTCAATGAATTCTTGCTCGTATAGCACTTCATATTGATCGCCCTTTTGCAAGCGGTAGAAATCGATGGTCCATGCGTAAATGGCCGCCATTTCCATCGCCAATTCGGCATCAGCGCCTTGGTTTTGCAAACTTTGGTACAGGCTGTTTTCGATGGACCCCCGGGCTGTCATTAGCCGCTTTTCAGCAGGGTGTTCGCCGGTCCACCCTTTGAGCGAATCAGCAATCTCAATTACAACATAGTCACGACGGGTTTTCTCGTAAATGAAGTACGCCGGCACAGAGTCTTCTTCTGATTTGAAGAGCGCCAACCATCCTTGATTGGGCCTGATTTTACGTGGATCCAATAAATCGCGACTCTCTTTTAAAAACACATCCAACTGATTGGCGGTAACACCAAAAGGACGAAGCACTTCAGACAGTACCTGGCCGGAGTTGATAGACCCCTCCACAATGTGGAAGGCATTGAGGTCGAATCCAAATCGAATAAGTGGCTCCGGCTCTTGATTCAACATAGGAGCGCTGTTGTTCGATTCGTTGGCACTATTGCATGCGCCAAGTAGAATGAGCAGGGTGGTTACAATGGAAATTGTGATCTGCTTCATAGGTGGAATACGTAAATTTTTACAATCGGGTTCGAAATTACGCTATGAGTTGATGCGAAAAAGCCAAAAATGTGAAAGGTGTTCACGAGCCAACGTTGAAAACAACAGACTCAACCCAGCCCTTTCCCCAATCAGCCATTTCTTGTTCACTCCAAACTTCAGGATAAAAAATGCGTTTCTGAAAGCGAGGAGGCAAGTACTTTTGCCAGTTGGTTCCGCCAGTAGCAGCAATGTCTTCAGGGTCTTTGTGCAGGTAGCGCACAGCCGATTTGTAGTGTGCGAGGGGCCAGTTTACGTTTACGTTTACATCGAGCCAACGCAAGGCTTCAAGCAATGCGGGTTGTTTTTGTTCTTCGGCGCTTAACTTTTGAACGAGATCACGTACGGTAAAGCCCACCTTGCGCTTGGCCATACGTACCAATTCATCAGAATATTTTATTTCAAACTGCTTGAGCGTCAATGTTTTATTGCCAGTTGCCAGTTCGGTGGCACCCATTTTCCAATAGATCTGCTCATACATGTTCTCTATATCTGCCGCACCGAAGGAAGCGTAGTCAGCACGATGGCTTTCAGCCACTAAACGATCGAATGAGGTGGCGCAAATCTCAATCATGCGGTATTGGGCAGATTGAAAGCCGCTGGCAGGAAGCAACGACATGCGGAATTTCAGAAACTGCTCCCGATCCATGCCGTCAACCATGATGTCGAAACTTTTGGTTAGTGCCTCAAAGTAGCGGTTGATACGGGTTAAGCGTGCAGTCAACCACTTCCCGTCGAGGTTTTCCTTTTGTCCGATCTGTTCAAACTCATGCAAGGCAAGTTTGAAATACAACTCAGTGATTTGGTGGTACATGATGAAGATTTCTTCATCGGGAAAAGGAGTGAGGGGCGTTTGCAGACTCAACAGGGTGTCGAGGTGTATGTAATCCCAATAGGTGAGGTAATCTGCATATAAAAGGCCATCGAGGTAAGATTCAAGGTCTTGCCCCATGGCCGAATATTTTTGTTGAAGTAGTTGAAGCTTTTCTACAAGCTTTGGGCTCAGTTCCATGGCGAGGTTCTTTGCCCGAAAGTTAGAAAATCCACGGGTTATTGCACGATAGCAATAGGATTTTTCAGGTTTTGGTACTCTACCATCTCCATCTTGATGGATCCTACGAGGATATCGGATTTCACCAGAATCGGAATTTTATTTTTGTCGGCAGTAACCCACACTTCCAAGTCATCTTCGCTTTTCCAGATGCGCCCTTGTTGAATGACAGGAACGAATTTCATGCACTTAAACTTGCCTTTGCGCAAGGAGATGACTTCTGTGCTGACATATTTGATGCGCAATGGAAAAACTTCACCGTCTACAAAGGTGATAATTTCAAAGGTGTCGCCCTTTTTAACGCCGGTAAAATCGAGGGTACGGGCATAATAGAACGCTGAAAGCAGGTCTTGAATGAATCCCGGCGTGCGGTACTCTTGTTTTTCATGGGTTCGCAACGCGCGTTTGCCCGGAAAAAACGTGTAGTCTTGATGGATTTTGTATCCACCCTCATCTACGTTTCGGATAAAGCGGTAAGGGAACATGCCCTGTTTGTCAATGTACGTTTCATAACGGTCGCGCACTTTGAAAACCCAATCAAATCCTCCCAAACTACGTCCGGTTCCCACCACATGAAAGGCATCCCGTCCGGCAAATTTCCATTTTGAATCTTTTACCTCAAGCACCGCTTCTCCGGCATCAATGAAGCCGTAGTGCACACGGTACACCAGTTTTTCGCCGGTTTTGAAGGCCGTGTTGGATACTGAACGCAATCCTTGTTCAGGAATGGTATCGAGTTTTACCTTTTGAGGTTTCTGACCTTGTGCTTGCGCTGCAATAACGACCAGCAAGGTCCATACGAGGGTATACAGCTTTTTCATCATACGAGGCGCGATTTCAAAGGGTGTGCCAAAGAATGTAACGCATCATTCAGGCAAATATGCGATGCACTTTAATTCGATGGCAATGGGTGTTGGCAAAGCATTGATTTCTACGGTTGTTCGGCAGGGTTGGTTGTCTTTAAAATACTCCGCATATAGGCGATTGAAGGTGGCAAAATCACGTTTCATGTCTACCAAAAAAACGGTTACATCCACCAGGTCTTCCCATCGGCCGCCTGAGGCCTCAAGCACTGCGCGTACATTTTGAAACACGCTGTGTACCTGTGCCTCGAAATCAAAATTTTTAAAATTCCCATTGTGATCTAACGTTAAGCCGGGCACGCCACTATCGTTTTGGTCTGAACCAGCTGTGCGTGGACCAACGCCAGAAAGAAACAAAAGGTTGCCAACCTTACGTGCATGTGGATAAAGGCCTACTGGCTTGGGTGCTGAAGAAGCGTTTATTTTTTCAGTGCTCATGGATTAGGGACTTTAAAACGAGATGTATGCATCAATCGCGCTTCAAAGATAGGACTCCCGAATCGTTTTTCACGCTATCTGCTACGTAAGCCGCATTTCTTAAAACCATGAAATGTTCACCGCAAAATGGCCGCCTGCCCAATCGCAATTTGTAACTTGCACACAAAACGAATAACCATGCGGTATCAGCAATTATCAAAGGAACTATACATCACTAACCGAAAGAAATTTGCATCAGCGCTACCTCCAGGGGCGTTGGCGCTTTTTACCTCGAACGACATTATGCCCACCAGTGCGGATGGCACGATGCCTTTCAAACAAGCTTCAGATATTTTTTATCTGTCGGGGGTTGACCAAGAAGAAAGTGTGCTGCTGGTATTCCCCACCTGCTCCAATGAACGACACCGCGAAGTACTCTTCTTGAAGGAGACCAACAGCGAAATAGCTATTTGGGAAGGAGAGAAGCTGACCAAAGAAGCTGCCTACGAGGTGTCAGGAGTTCGCACGGTGTATTGGACATCCCAGTTTGAGAAGATACTGCACACCATTGTTTCTGAGGCTTCTTGTGTGTATTTGAACAGCAACGAGCACACCCGCGCTGGAATAGAAGTGGAAACGCGCGAAATGCGCCTCTCTAAATGGATGCGCAAAAAGTACCCGCACTATCGCTACGAGCGCTCAGCACCTATTATGCACAAAATCAGATCCATCAAAGAGCGTGAAGAGATTGACCAAATGCAGCGTGCCGCCGACATTACCAAAGCCGGCTTTGAAAGGGTTTTGAAATTTATTCGCCCCGGTGTAATGGAGTATGAAATTGAAGCTGAATTTGCTCATGAATTCTTGCGCAGAGGCTCCCGAGGATTTGCCTATACGCCCATTATTGCCAGCGGATTTAACGCGTGTGTGCTGCATTACATTGAAAATCATGCTGCCTGCAACGCCGGTGATGTGATTTTGCTCGATGTAGGCGCAGAATATGGAAATTATACCTCAGACATGACTCGCTGTGTGCCTGTTAGCGGACGATTTACACCTCGTCAAAAGGATGTTTACAACGCCGTTTATAGGGTTATGCAAGGTGCAATGCAATTGCTCAAACCAGGTGTTATGATGCAAGATTACCATAAGGAGGTTGGAGAGTTGATGACCAAAGAGTTATTGCAGTTGGGTCTCATTGACCGCCACGATGTGGAAAAACAAAACCCCGACTGGCCTGCCTACAAGAAATACTTTATGCACGGCACCAGCCATTTCCTAGGCCTCGATGTGCATGATGTTGGCTTGTGGAATGAGCCTATTCAGGTCGGACAGGTATTCACGGTTGAACCGGGTATCTACATCCGCGAAGAAAATCTCGGAATTCGATTGGAAAACGACATTGTGATTCAAGCCAATGGCTTCCACGACCTTATGGCCAACATTCCATTAGTTGCCGATGAAATAGAGGAGCTCATGAACAGCTAATTAACCATGCATGGAGGGATCGTTACCGTATTTCGCCATCAAGGAGCTTTCGAAATCTAAAAATTCTTGCCAGCGGCGATCCACTTCGTGTGGGTCGCCGTATTTTTTGGCAAAGGTGATGAAGGTGGTGTAGTGCCCGGCTTCAGACACCATTAACTCGCGGTAAAATTGCCGAAGGTCATCATCCTCAAGTTCTTCACTTAACAAACGAAAACGCTCACATGAACGCGCCTCTATCATGGCCGCAAAGAGCAAACGTTCCACCAGCTCTTGTTTGCGGGATCCACCTTTGCGAATAAAGGCGGCCAAATCATGCACATACTGGTCTTTGCGTTCAAATCCCAGCACTAAGCCACGCTCCTTGATTTTCGCATGCACCATTCCGAAATGTTCCATCTCTTCTAGCGAAATGCGCGTAAGCTCTTCAACCAATTCAGGATGTTCAGGAAAACGAACGATGGTGGAAATAGCGTTGGAAGCAGCCTTTTGTTCACACCAGGCATGGTCTGTAAGCACCTCTGAAATATTTTTCTCTGCGATGTTCACCCACCGTGGGTCGGTAGGAAGCCGCAAGCCCAGCATAACCTTGTTTTGTTTTTCCATCTGGCAAAATTAGACGCAAAAAAAGGCCGGAACAAACATCCCGGCCTTGATTTCGATCAGTTCAGATTAGTGCTGAACCGCAATGCGCTGTTGGAAACGCTCGCCGTTTACGAGGATTTCAGCAACGTAAATGCCCGCTTCAAACGCAGCTGTATTCAATACCTGAATGGTGTTGTTTACTTCGTTGAAGTTCTGTTGTGCTACCAAAGCACCAGCAAGGTTGTAAACGTTTACAGTAGCAACTCCTTTCGCAGCAGTGCCAAACTGGAAATTCACAACTTCGTTGGCAGGGTTTGGATATACAACAACCGCTGCTTCGTTGTTCAAGATGTTGTTTACATCGGTAGCAGGGTTACCATCAATCACCATGTCGAACGCGTCAACAATAAAGTTCACTGCCGTTCCGGTTGATTGGTATCCGTACAACGACAAAGAGTGCGCAGCACCATCAGTGTACTCAGAAATGTCAACTGAAACTTCGGTGTACGACGCGTACTGAGCCGCTTGTGTTGCGTTTGCTGTCCAAATAACCTCTCCATCCATACGTACTTCGAATACGTCTGCTGCAAGAGCATCACCTGCTGTTGGCAATACGAACCAAAATGAAAGAGTTCCGTTGGTTCCATTTGGAATGGTAACCGCCTGGGTCATCAAGCCTTCTTCAACAGCACCGGCACCGCCAAACCAAGCGTACCAATCGCCTTCGTAAGCAACGCAACCACCGCCGCAGTTACCACATAGAGCAACAGTGCAAAGAGGTGTACCAAAGTTGGTAGATGCTTCGGTCCATGCTCCTGAAGGAGAACCGGTTTCAAAGCTTGCGTCTACAAGTTGTGCTTGGGTTGCGAAAACACCACCAACAAAGAGCAATGAGAGTAAAAAATGTTTCATAACTAACTGAATTATAAGTGAATAAACTAAATTGTCCAGCCACGTAGGCAACTTCCTGTGCAGAGCACTTGCTCCGTGTCTGATCGTAAAATTAAGTCTCCTGTTGCAATCGTGTTGAACCGAAAGTAAGAAGTTATTAAAGTCTCAAGCGTTGAATTCGCCAAACCGCTGTAAGTATTCAACACGATAAAACCCTGAGGATCAAGGATTTTAGCAGTGTTTTCGAGCAGGTCATTGAGTTGGTCTTCCAGTTTCCACTTGGATTGATTTTTAACACCTCCGCTTCCCCAAGCCGGCGGATCCATGATGATTCCAGTGTATGTTTTACCGCGTTTTACTTCGCGTTTTACAAAGGTTAGAGCGTCTTCAACCATCCAGCGGATGTTCGACAAACCAGAGGCTACCATGTTTTCGTTGGCCCAGGTTACCGTTGGCTTAATGCTGTCGACGTGCGTAACATCCGCGCCGCTGGCGCGAGCAGCTAAGGAAGCCCCACCGGTGTAAGCAAACAAGTTCAACACATTTGGTTGTTGTTGCTGCTTCACCCGTTCAGCAATAAACTCCCAATTGGAGGCCTGCTCTGGAAACACACCCACGTGCTTAAACGTGGTGAGGTAAAGTTGAAACGTGAGTTTGTGATTGTGCAGCTGATACACCATGTTCCACGGCTCCTTGATGGGCCGGCGCTGCTTCCAAATACCGGATCGCGCATCTTGCTGAAAAAACGAAGCATCCGCGGCAGCCCATTCTGACGGGGCGAGCTGTTTCGGCCAAATAGCTGTAACTTCGGGCCGGCGGAGAACATATCCACCAAATTGCTCCAACTTTTCGCCGTCACCGGAATCAAGTAAACGATAGGCGTTCCAGTGCGGCTCGAAACGAATCCACAATCTTTCCATGGCGGAAAGGTAGGATTATCGGAAGGAATGACCAACTTAGCAACGATGTCGAAAAGAAAACAACCACGAAAAAATAAAGGAAACCCCACTAACTTGCGTTCTGCAGTATTGGATGTGTTCAAGCAACAGCCGCACAAACCGCTGAACTACAAGCAAGTAGCAAGCAGCATGGGGGTGTACGACGATCAATTGCGCATGCTGATTTTGGCCATCATTGAAGAAATGCATGCCAACGAACAGCTTCAATCTGACGGAAGAGGCAAATTTGCCTACCATCCACCACAGCAAACGGGCGTAGAGGGCACCATTGAGATAACGCGCTTCGGAAGAGGTTTTGTGATTGTAGAAGGACAAGAAAAAGACATCCAGATAAGCAAAGGCGATACAGGCGTAGCGCTCTACGGCGACCGGGTAGAAGTGGTGTTTTCATCGTTTCGGAGAAAGCGTGTTGCTCGTGTAAAGCGGGTGATTCAACGCGCGCGAACGCGTTTTGTTTGCCTTATAGAGCAGAAGAAAAACACCACCTTCGGACTTCCAACAGACCAGCGATTGCATGTTGATTTCTTTATTCCACCCCAGTACCTCAACGGGGCCAAGCACGGAGAAAAAGTGGTAGTGGAGTTTTTAGGCTGGGACAATCCCAACGATAATCCGGTGGCAGAAGTGGTTGAAGTACTGGGCTTGCCGGGCAACAACGATGTGGAAATGCACGCCATTATGGTGGAATACGGCCTCCCGTATCATTTCCCGGAAGAGGTACTTTCGGAAGCCGATCGTATTCCAAAGGAAATAACAGCCCAAGATGTGGCCGAGCGCAGGGACTTTAGGGAGGTACTTACCTTTACCATTGACCCGTATGATGCGAAAGACTTCGATGACGCACTCTCCATTCGCTCCCTGCCAAACGGCATGTGGGAAATAGGAGTGCATATTGCGGATGTTTCACATTATCTAAAGCCAGGAACCCTGTTGGAGGAAGAGGCGCTCAAACGCGCGACGTCTGTTTACCTCGTTGATAGAACTATTCCGATGTTGCCTGAAGTGCTCAGCAATGAGTTGTGCTCTCTCAGGCCGCATGAAGACAAACTCTGTTTTTCAGCTGTGTTCGAAATGACCGATGACGCCATAGTGAAGAACGCGTGGTTTGGCCGCACCATCATTCACAGCGACCGCCGATTT
>JBJOIB010000086.1:0-2654 GCA_046047375.1 Bacteroidota bacterium | reverse complement strand
AGAGCTACACTAACGTCTTGAAGCTCAAAAGATTGAGTAGCTGAAAGAACTTCCGAGCAAATGTTCCATGTGGCGGTAATATCAATGGTTTCAATTCCTTCTGTTGTGAAATCTTGGATTCCGAACAGAGCAAATACTTTGAACGTTTCATTTGCTGCAAAGCTGATAACGTTAGGCATCGGGTTAAGGAAAACATCCGTAAGGTAGTAGTCGGTACCTTGTGTAGCAGTGCCACCATAAGAGATTGTTACATCGAGAGGAACAGTGGTATCACCGTTGCGCTCCAACGTGAAGATCCCGATTTGGCAACCTTCAACCACATTCGGGAAGAGGGGATCGGGATTGATATCTACCAATTGTCCAGGACAAGAGAAGCTCTTCAAGAAAACGGCAGAATCCCAGCTTGAGTCGCCGGCATCTGCAATAACTAGTTTCACATGGTAGGTTTGACATGGAATAACCACCCCTTTTGCTTGGAGTGGCACAGTGAAACCGTCGTGTTGTAGGTTGGCTCCCCCTGTATTATCCACAAAGAAACCTGCGTTTGAAAGGCTTTCGCAGTCGGCGGGATTCATTCCTGCCCCTGCTGTTCCGTTGTTAACCGAGCCAATCGCTACTCCTGTTCCATCTGGAAGGATAGCGAAGTTTTCAGCGTTGTTGGAATAAGGGCCATTGATGCCTGGGCCGCTTACGAAGAATGCGAAGGCATCGTTGAACGATGAACAAACGTATTCGTTGTACTCTTCTGAGGCGAACACGAAGTCGATTTGAAGCGTGTCGCACTTCGGTACCACATCAAACTCAATCACACAAGCATCTCGCGACGCCAATGGAGAGAGCATCAAGATGTCTGGGTCAGCATAGTCTGGACGGTTGATGGAAGAACCTCCGTTGTTGTTCGGACCAATAGCCTGGTTGCATGAACCTGTGGAAAGGATGATTCCTTGGTCCAATCCCAAAACACCATCGGGTGTATAGGTGAACGTTCCATACTGCTGGTTGTTACCTGCCGTAATGGTGAAGTTCGAGATGGTGAGTCCCGTTCCTTCAATTAAGTTCGCCATTTGAGCGAGGGTGGCATTTTGATCCACCACCAATTGGGCGAAGCCCGATGTGGCTAGAAGTGTTGAAAGCATCAAAGTGATGAATTTCAACGTGTTGAATGTTTGAGGGCGCTCAAAATTTGAGCAAGAAAATGACTGTTTCATAACGGTGAGTTATGAGTGAATGATGATGATGATATTAAAGTGAGAGGCTAAGCCTCGAGGTGTCAGGTAAGATTTGCTAACTCGGGTTGCAGATGATCAAACTGAGTTTCTGGTTGTAGGGTAGCGTTCCGTCTCATAGAGAAGTTTTTATTGCGTCTGGTTAGATCAGTTTCTAAGTGGTTTTCGGAATCTTTTACTGGAGCAGCGAAGAAAAGGTTATACTTTCCTACAAGGTTTGTAGGACAATGACCTACAAATGACTGAAAATCAGCTAAATAAAATTTCATTAGAAACAAAAAAGCCACCTCAAACGAGGTGGCCTTTGAACAGCATGGGAGAGAGTATTATGCGTTATCTGGAAGCAGAAGCGTGAGTTCTGCTCGGCGATTCATGCGGTGTTGCGCTGGTGTGCAATACACATCGTCAGCACAATGGTTTGTGAGTTGTGTTTCACCGGTCCATTCTGAATTAATGCGGGAAGCATCAATACCAGCGTCCACCAGCATTTTTTGAATAGCTGAGGCTCGTCGTTTCGACAGCAACATGTTATAGGTATGATCTCCTCGCGAGTCGGTATGTGCTTGAATAGAAATGCGGAGATCGGGTTGGTCCATCATCATAGCGATGATTTCAGCGAGTTTTGATTGTTCGGCAGCGGAAAGGTTGTAGCTATCGAATCCGAAATAGATGGCTCCACTTTTCATACTAACACCAGCAGGTGTTTTCCTCACCGCGGCAACTCCACCGGCAAAAGTGAGTATCTCACCAGCCCCAACCCGACCAAATTCATCGTCAGCACTAGCTGTATAAACAGAGCTAAACTCTTTTTCATCCAATGTTGCAGCCATAAGAACTGGCTCAGTCGAATATTCGAAGGTGAACACCGACTCACCATCGGCAAAGGCTACGTCTTCGCCATCAGGGGTAAAGAATGCCTTGTGCTCTCTGCCATCGGCGGTACGCCAAGCCATAAGGTGCAATTGATTTTCGGCGATTTCGAACTCGGCGGTGAGGTTGTTGCCCACATCGAAATAGGAGGCAGCACCACTTTCCATGTTTTTCAAGAACACACGTGTACCGGGCTCAGGAGATAAATCGGGACGAAGGTCCCACGATGTCCTGAAATATGACTTTTCACCATTTGATTGATAAGCGTAGAACGTTTGATCGGTCAGGTTGCGATCTTTCCATTTTTCTCCAGGTAGTTTCTTTTTGCGAAACGCACTCTCTTTATACGTAATCACTTGAGCATCAGCCAGAAACTTTTGCTTCATGGGAGAGTCGTATGCATATCGCAGTCCCATAGGGGTGCGTTGCGGTGAGAGGTGCATGGTGTAAAGTTGATCTTGCGATCGCCATGAAATCTCATACAGATCTGAACCGTTCAGCGCCGCAATGAAACTTCCGCGCTTACCTGATTTATGTTGTTCCTCCTGATTTCGCAAA
>JBJOIB010000085.1:0-10494 GCA_046047375.1 Bacteroidota bacterium | reverse complement strand
TGGCAATGGAGTCGCGCACTTCTTGCTTGAGAAACACCATAGCGCGTTCCCCATTTTGAACTAAGCGAAGAATTTCACCGGAAAGCGCTTTGTCGCGAAATTGATCATATGAAATCCGATCGCCTTCACTTCCACTGTTGAACAACAACATGGCAAAAAGCACTGCTCCAATTATCGCATATATCCAATAAAAATTGAGCTGCTTTTTCGGCTGCCTGTTTTCTTGTGGATTGTTTTCGTTTTCCAAAGACATTGTTTCTTATCTATCAAAGGTTGTATTCGTACTCTTTTACTTTCGCATCTGCCCAAAGGTCTTCTAAGCCATAGAAATCGCGGGCATCTCTGTAGAAGACATGCACTACAACATCTGTGTAATCCAACAGAACCCATTCAGCATTTGCTACGCCCTCCTTGTGCCAAGGAGATTCGTTCAATTTTTTCTCTGTGTCATCCTCCACCCTGCGCGCAATCGCTTGCACCTGGGTATGGGAATTACCATGACAAACTATAAAAAAGTCAGCAACAGCGTGCGGTACTGACCGCAAATCTAAACTTCTGATTTGCTCCCCTTTAACTTCTTGTATAGCATTAACTATTTCTCCGACCAGTTGTTCGGATGCAGTGCTTGTGTTTTTCTTCATTCAGAAGATCTTGTGTTAGCCGACAAAAGTAATACATTTCGTTTCCGTTTCGATCGAACTGAAGCGTACTTACTCGCCCATGGAAACCATCTTTGTCGGACAGTCGGTTATTCGATTACAAACGGTTGACAGTACAAACAAGTATGCTGCCAACCATCTAAATCTGCCAGAATGGACAGAAGGCACAGTCATTCTGGCAGATGAGCAAACAGCCGGACGAGGCCGAAACAACAATCGTTGGGAAAGTGAACCCGGCTCAAACCTATTGATGTCGGTCGTGTTTCGCCCCACTTTCATTATTCCGCAAGAGCTTTTTACACTGAGCATGGGCGTTGCGCTTGCTGTTGCAGACACCTTGCGTTTTTTCAACCTTCCTGATGTCTCAATCAAATGGCCCAATGACGTGCTCAGTGGTGAGCAGAAACTCGCCGGAATTCTCATTGAAAATCAGTTGAGAGGAAATAGAGCACATACTGCGATTGTGGGCATCGGCCTGAATGTGAATCAATTACATGGATTCCCTGATAGAGGATCTTCCATTGCACGCATTTGTGGCCGTAACACTGACAAAGAGGAAGTGTTTAATCATCTGTGCCTCCGTTTGGAACGCCGGTATCTCGAACTGCGAAGTGATGTTGGCAAGATGGTAAACGCTTACAATGAACAATTATTTGCATTGGGGACTTACCGCGCATACCAATTCGACCGCATCGAGCACGCTGTGCTCAAAGAAGTCAAACCAACAGGACAAGCCGTTTTCAACACACAACAAGGAGTGTCGATGCACGATATGAACTCGGTAAAATGGCTTTGGTAGGCTTAATTGAATTTCGCGTTCAACCGATCAGCTATAAAATCGAATAGATTACGAAGCGGTTTTTCTACCATCATCATCACGAATGGATTCGCCTCAATATTGCACACCATTCCTGCTTCCGTTCCGCTGTTTGCTGGAGAAAAACGAATATCTAAATCGAATTTCAACGGAGACGACGGGGTTGATCTAAGCACAATTTGAGTTGGTTCTGACGCGCTTGCACGTTCTAAACCCAAGTTGTAACCACCTGCTACTTTGAACGAGCACGAATCTTCGCTTCCCTTCCAATCTGAAACTTTATCGCTAGGCAATAACTCAATAAGGTTATTGAGATTGTGAACGTAGTTAAAAACCTCTTGAGGAGCTGCTGATAACTGGACCTTTTTACTTTCTATGGTAGCCATAAGTCGTTTTTATTTACCCCACTCAGCGGGATTGTTTTTCCAAGCCTTCAGGGTTTCAACTTGGCTCTCGGTAATGTAACGGGAAGCCGTAGCTTGCTTCAATAGTTTATCGTAATCAGTTAGCGTAAACAACTTCACCTTTCTCTCTGAAAAAGCCTTTTTGCCGGCGTCAAATCCATAAGTGAAAATAGCTACCATTCCTTTCAATTCTGCCTCGGCCTCTTGTAAAGCATCTACTGCTGATAGGCTGCTTTTTCCGGTTGAAACTAAATCCTCAATCACAACCACAGACTGACCTTTTTCAATCACTCCTTCTATACGATTCTGCAATCCATGCCCCTTTGCTTCTGAACGAATATAAACAAACGGCAATCCCATTTCTTCAGCCACCAAGGCCCCTATGGCTATGCCTCCTGTTGCTACACCGGCGATAACATCAGGCTTTCCGAAATTCTCTCGAATGATCGCAACGAATTGTTGACGAATATAGGTTCTGATTTTCGGGTACGACAACGTTTTGCGGTTGTCGCAATAAATGGGTGATTTCCAGCCGGAAGCCCACGTAAACGGCTTTTCCGGACTCAGCTCTATGGCTTTAATCTGAAGCAGAAATTCTGCTACCTTTAGCCCCGTTTCGTCCTTAGTATTCATGGCGCAAATGTATAAAGTTTTCATCTCAGACCGGCCTGTTACCTTTCAACGAATTGAAGGAAAAATCGTCAATCCTTCAGAAGGCGAGCTAATATTGACTTTCAAGGATTCTTCTGACCTCACCTCCTTGTATGCAGTTCTCGAAGGCAGAAAAGAAATTCAAAGGGTAACCCTACTTGTGGATGATGAAGCGCAAGCATTTGAACACTTTTGCCAGATGCATGTCGTTATAGTTGCCGCCGGTGGAATTGTTGAGAATGACCGCGGTGAAATTCTGATGATCCACCGACTCGGAAAATGGGATCTCCCAAAAGGAAAAGTGGATGAAGGTGAGACCATCGAAGATGCAGCTGTGCGAGAGGTGGTAGAAGAGTGTGGCATACCTGAACCTACCAACGATGGTTTCTTCGCCACGACCTATCATTGTTACGATTATAAAGGCAACAAGGCTTTGAAGCCGTCGCATTGGTTTTCGATGCATGTAGCCGGTGCGCCCAAGCTAACGCCTCAATTTGAAGAAAATATTACGGAAGCACGATGGGTCGCGGTGTCTGAAATCGAATCCTTATTGCCTGAATCATACCCAAGCATTGCTGAAGTACTCAAGGCTTACATTAGGTCTTAATCCCGCCAAGTGCGCGGTCCTTTTCCACCACCACCGGCCGGTTTAGTAATGCGTTCCAGATTCACTGCCAGTCCTTGCGAAGGAAGAGGCGTTGAGTCGTACATAAAGGCATTAGCCGGACTTATCAGATACCCAGTAGGTGCTGCCTTTAGGTTGAAATGGTAGCGCACAGCAGGAATATTACCGGATTGTAGCAACTGCACTTTTCCTGCTTTCCACAGCTTCTGCATGTTCGCTGACCACTTTCCATCGCCTACATCAACCACCACGAAGCGAAGACTTTTATGGAACTCTTCAATGAGCATTTCCACAGCTGCTAACTCGCGCACAGATGTAGGCGCATTTGAATTCACAAAAAGCACGTACACGCCCTCTCCTTTCAACGATTGAAGGTTGAACCGCTCATTGGCGGCTGTCAACAATGTAATGTCTGGCAACGCTTCTTTGTCGCCCACGCTTCCTTGCAACGCTCGATCCCTGAGATGACTTAGTGCTACTCCGCATCGCTCATCACTGCTCCACCGGTTGATGGCACTATACACCTGACGCTTCGAAACTCCTGAAAAAACCTCTGACTGTTCCAAGGCTAACAACAGTAACATGATTCGTTGCTCATCGCTGAAACCCTTGTCAGATAATGATTCCAGAACAGTCAATGCTTCTTGCGGATCAACTGATGTGGTGATAATTTCAGCCCATCTATCGGGAGTTACGTTTTCTCTTCGCAACGGCTCACTATACATCTGTCTGAACAGTCGCACATATTCCGGATTGACAATATCTGGAAGCACATCGGTGTAGTCACGGAGGATTTCATGATTTGGTTTGCCTAGTTCCAAATCGAGTTCAGCTAGTGCTGATAAGATCACTTGACGTGTAAACATATCTGCATCGACCAATCGGTCTCTAGTTTGGCGCGCAAAAAGGTCAAAGCGCAGCGCCGTTGAATCACTTAAGACAGCAACCGTTTCTTCATCGCTTTCATCGCTGATGATGTTCGTTGATAACAACCGCTCTTTATGGGTTTCCCGATAACCGCTTCCTCCTTTGGATTGTTTGACGGCCAGATCAAAGTACGATTCGCCGAATAAAGTCTCGGCATCGCTTTGAAACTTCGATAGAAGAACGTTTGGATCAGAAGTTCCTGTAGACGACAAGCGCGTGTCAAGAAGGTTGTCGCAAAATGTGCGGGCAAAATTGGTTTTCGGAATGGCCAGATGAATTTCATACTCCCTCTCCGGTAAGGCATAAAACTCCGACTTCCACTCGCGGATATAGATGCGGATACGACCCGGACGATCTTGGGTAAAGCTGCATGAAAAAGTTCCATCCTCATTCACCGTTACCGATTGCAGCAACAACTCATGGTCGGTGAAGGCATTATCGACAAAGTAAACAAACAACTCGCCTCCTGATAGCTCCGGAGCACTCCCTTTCAAAGTACTTTTAGCACCTGAACTAAGGCTTAGGAATACGAATATGAGGAGGAAGAAAAATCGATACATCGCCATTGTTTCTCAATATTTCACGCACGACCGTTGAATTTATTGCAGCAAATTCAGGATCTGTGAAGAAAATAACCGTTTCTATATCGGCGGCCATGTATTTCGTCATCTGCGCGATGGTTCGCTCATACTCAAAATCGCCCCCGTTGCGAACGCCGCGAAGCAAAAAACGCGCCTCAATTTTTCGGCAAAAATCAATGGTCAACCCGTCGTAAGCATCCACCCGCACTTTAGGTTCATCTTGAAACACTTCATTGAGCCATTGAAGGCGCTGTTCCAGAGTGAACATGCTGTTTTTAGAACTATTGCTTCCAACAGCTACAACAATCTCATCGAACAGGGCAACCGCTCTTCGCACAATGTTTTCATGTCCGCGTGTTATGGGGTCAAATGATCCCGGAAAAACTGCTCTTCTCATGGTTGTTCGAAGTTAAAGAAACTAAAGTGAACATGTCCATATTTTCGCTCATCGAAGCAATGTTCGTGATCTGCAAATGAGTGATCTGGTCCGTGCTCAAGAATAAAGAGTCCGTCTGGATTGAGCATATCGCAAGCCTTCACCATTTCAGGCAGCGAAGTCAGTTTCTCCAAGTCGTACGGAGGATCAGCAAAAACCACATCCCATTTTGCACGTGATGTTTTGAGCCAGTTGAAAACATCACCCCGCAAGGGGGCAATGGCCGACAACCCAAATGAAGTTGCGGTTTGAGATATAAATTTAACGGCTCGTACATCTTGTTCAATGGCGGTTACCCGTGCCGCTCCGCGACTAGCAAATTCGTAGGATACGGAACCCACCCCTGCAAATAAATCCAACACCATAGCATCTCTTACATCGTAGCGGTGATGAAGGATGTTGAATAAACTTTCGCGGGCGTAATCTGTCGTTGGTCTGCCGGTATAACTTGCTGGTGGATTGAACCGCCGTCCTTTATGACTGCCCCCTATTATGCGCATGCTGCTATATTTAGAACCGCAGCAAATTCATGGGTAGCGACCACCGCTTTGAGGTGATCATGAAAGCCTTGGAAAAGTTGAACTTCCTTGAAATAGGTATAAAGTAGATCCTTTGCCCCCTCCATTACTTGTCCTGAAAGATAAACCTCACATGCACTAGGATCCATTTGTAGCTGCTTGCACACATTGGCCGTGTAGTACAATAATTCATCTTTCGTGGCGATAGGAAAACTGTTTACCAACCTCACCGTTTTGTTAGCGTATGCTATCATGTGTCCACGTCCGTTGGTGAGATCGATATAGATTTGCGGGGGGCGATCAAAACGATTGTTTCCCAGCACCAACTCAACGTTACATGCCGCTACCGGATAGGTTCTGCAACCCGGGAAAGCCACTTCCCAGCTGCGAATAGCATCTCTGTTCGCATCAGCCACCATGGTAGCTCCCAAGCGCACATTGCTAAAAACCAAAGGAGAGTCAGAGCGAATGCCTGTGCTCATTTCTAGCACATCGGAAGCCGAATGAAAATCGTACAATGCATTGGGAATTAAGACATAAGCGTCGGAATGCCAGCCCATGACAACCTTGGCAAACCCATGATTTCCATTCAGTTGACTCGCAAAAACACTGATTTCAGATAAATTCGATGGATCCAGTCCTCGATACCCCAAGGACACTATTTGTCCGACATCGTCTGAAACACACCAGTAAACTCCAGTGGCATCAGGCACAATACACAAGGTGTGCGTTGAGGAATAATCTGAAATGTGAATTCCTAAAAGTTGATCCTGCTTACTTCCAGTTACCATCGAGGTGAGGTTCAGTGAGGGACCCGAATTTAAGGGTATCCTTTCTTGCACCTTCCTGTCCAAACGGAGTTGGGTCTTTCACTTCGAGGGTTTGCTTCACCACTCCTCCTACCTCTACCGTGCTGGTTTTGATGAGGAAGCGTTGTCCGCTTAGTGGAGAATACGTCAGAGAATCGAGATTGATTGGCTCCATCTTCTTTTCCTTCCGTTTCTCTGGAGTGAAGTTCTCATCGAAGAAAGTCGTGTACAGGGTATCGCGGATTTTCCAAACCGATTGGTCGCCCTCGATTTCGGCGAGGAAGGCTTCCGGAGCTTTGCCCAGCATATTCGCAATCGAATCTACTTCTTTGCGCTTGATCACATAACCCAACTCAAACGAGCGTGATTCGTTAAGTGTATCGTGGAAAGTACCAGCGCGGAAAGGAATCGCAAGAACCGGCTTGTAAACAAAATCTAAGAGCGTATCGAAGTTGTTCGTGTATGCTCCATACGTCGCGATGTAGGCTTCTTCAATAGAACGTATATCTTTCAATTTTTGAATCACCTCAGCGTTGTAGCTCGCCTTTTTCGCCTGAAATTTCAATTCGCTATCAACAGATTCATACACCTGATACCCCAAAAACAGCGCAATTAGCACGGCTACGATTCCCATAATGCGGGAAGTTGAACCG
Organism: Bacteroidota bacterium; assembly: GCA_046047375.1. Taxonomy (GTDB): domain Bacteria; phylum Bacteroidota; class Bacteroidia; order Flavobacteriales_D; family Sanyastnellaceae; genus RI-182. The sequence continues at coordinate 3,414 of JBJOIB010000085.1, read as the reverse complement.
CTCACCTTGGTAAGCACAGCGGGGGTCATCAAAATTGAAACAACGATCAGTACCAAGGCCGAAACCAAGAGCATTGCCGGTTGTTTCTCCAGTTCATCAGCGCCTAAGTACTTGATTAAGAACATCAAGCCCATGACAAACAATCCAATCGAGATTACGTATTTTCCTAAGGTCTTCCCAAGATTTTCCATTTCAAAAAATAGCGTTTAGATGATAAACGGTGCAAGTCGGGCAAACTTACAACTTTTTCTTCTCCAATGTGTTCGATTTTTAAATCATAATATCGTTTCTAAGTGTTCATTTTTCAGAAATTCATTGCGATATTAGCACCTCGAAAAAAAATTAACCATTGATGTGACTTGCTGATCGACTTACCGTCAGAAGGATGCTCCAAAGGGAGAAACATCACGTTATTCATATGCCGAAGCGGGCATCCCTCAAGGGACAGGGTTCGTGGCTAAAACAAAAAGGTCACCATTGGGAGAGAGTGGTGAACTCCCTGAGCTCGCTTCGGTTCTTTTATTTCTCTCCCCGCAACAACTTCATATTTATTACCTTCGCAGCGTGTCAGTAGTGCGCTTCATAGCCGCCCGAATGGCGGGAGAATCCGAGAGTCAAAAACTTTCAAGACCAGTTGTAACCATCGCTACCTGGGGTGTCGCTGTGGGCATCGCCCTTATGATCATTGCCATTGCCATTGTTACCGGCTTTCAACAAGAAGTGCGCGAAAAGGTAATCGGATTCGGCGCCCATTTCCAGATTGTAAACGCCGATCAAAGCTTTAACAAGGAAAGCTCACGTCTTGAAATTCAGCAAGACTTCTACCCTTCTCTCAATGATGCACCTGGCATACGACATATACAGTTGTTTGCAACAAAGCCGGGCATCATGGAAACGGATGAAAACCTGCAAGGCGTTGTTATTAAAGGTGTTGGAACTGATTTCGACTGGTCCTTTTTCACTCCTAAAATCACCGTTGGCTCCCCCCTTCAAATTGGTACATCCGGTGGCGAAAACCAATTGATGATCTCAGAATTTACCGCCAATCGCCTCGATCTTTCTCAAGGTGATAAGGTGACGTTGTACTTCGTTTTGAAAGAAGGAGACATCAGACCGAGAAACTTTGTTGTAACCACCCTCTACAACACGGGGCTCAAAGAATTCGATGAACAATTCGTATTCGTCGATATCGCCCATATTCAACGAATCAACCAATGGGGAATTGAAGCACAGATAGCTCTGCTCGACTCATGCGGCGCGGATTTCGTAACGGTGCAAGGATTAGGATTTGGCGGACAGGATGAACTGCGCTACAGTTGGAATGCGGAACTCGCCGGCGGTGGCCCCCATCTTATCACCATGCAACGCAATGGCCTTCCTGTGCTCGATACCAGTTTTACATTAATCGTAGACGATGGCATACGTTCGTTACCGGATACCGCACACATGCGTATCTTCAAAGCTCCGAACGATAGCTGCTACAGATCGGAAAGCAGCACATCAGGGGGCAGTTGGAAGTACTATACGGGTGGCTTTGAGGTGCTAATTGATGACTACAGTCAATTGCACGAAATGGACGATAGCGTTTTCTATCAGGTTCCATACTATCTCGATGTATTGAACGTTACCGACCGAAACCCGGAAATTTTCTCGTGGCTTGAAATGCTCGACCTGAATGTCGACCTCATCATTTACCTGATGATTTTGATTGCCGTAGTCAATATGACTTCTGCTCTGCTCATCATTATCCTTGAACGCACCAATATGATTGGCATGCTCAAAGCGTTTGGAATGCGCGACCGCCTTGTTGTGTTCATCTTTATTCGCCACGCCGCCCGAATTATTGGTAGAGGGATGTTGTACGGAAATGTTCTTGGGTTCGGTTTGTGCCTACTTCAAAAGTATACCGGGTTGGTAAGCCTCGACCCAGAAACCTATTATGTAGACGCGGTGCCTGTGAAATTCGACCTCCCCTATTTGTTTCAGATAGAGGCCATTACCTTTCTTGTTTGTGTGTTCATGATGCTGCTACCAGCACTCTATGTTGCAAAGATTACCCCGGTAAAAGCCATCCGCTTCGACTAACTTATTTTACCTTTGTTGCATGAAAAACCGTGTTTACGACAACATTCTTGGAGCCATTGGCGATACGCCGATGATTCGACTCAATAAAATTGCGCAAGACCTTCCCGGAACCATTTACGCGAAGGTAGAATACTTCAACCCAGGCAATTCGGTTAAAGATCGCATGGCTTTGAAAATGATTGAAGACGCAGAAAAAGACGGCCGCCTCCAACCTGGAGGTACTGTCATTGAATGTACTTCAGGAAATACAGGAATGGGATTAGCCCTTGCATGTGTCGTGAAAGGATATAAGCTCATATGCACGTCTAACGACAAACAGTCGAAAGAGAAATTTGACATCCTTCGCGCCCTAGGGGCTCAAGTGTTTGTTTGTCCTACGAATGTGGCACCAGATCACCCGGATTCCTATTACTCCGTTGCCGCACGCCTGCACTCAGAAACACCGAACAGTATCTGGTGCAATCAATACGACAACCTCAGTAACCGACAAGCTCATTATGAAACTACTGGCCCTGAAATATGGGAACAAACAGAAGGGAAAATCACCCATTTTGTGGTGGGTGTTGGAACCGGTGGAACTGTATCAGGCGTAGGTAAATATTTGAAAGAAAAGAATCCAAACATTCAAATATGGGGCGCTGACACCTACGGATCAGTCTTCAAAAAGTACCATGAAACGGGAGTCTTCGATGAAAAAGAAATTTACCCGTACATCACCGAAGGTATAGGTGAAGATATTCTACCAAAGAATGTAGACTTTTCAGTCATTGACGCCTTTGAAAAGATCACCGATAAAGCGGCGGCGCTGACCACGCGTGAGCTCGCCTTGAAAGAAGGGCTATTTCTGGGATACAGTGCCGGTAGCGCGTTTGAAGTGATTCGCCAGCGCAAACACGAATTGGATGAAAACAGTGTGGTAGTGGTGCTGTTCCACGACCACGGTAGCCGATACGTAGGTAAAGTATTTAACGACGATTGGATGCGCGACCGCGGCTTCCTGAAAGACGAAGTGAAAACTGCAGAAGATCTCATTGCAAAACACCGCAACTTACCGCTGGTGTCTGTGTATTCTGGCGAGCCTATCGAAGCAGTTATCCAAAAATTAAAGCAATTCAACATCAGCCAATTACCGGTGGTGGAAGAAGGCCGCTTTGTTGGTTCAGTAGATGATCGCAAACTGTTCGAGGCTGTGATCGACCACCCTGAACGGATGAAAGAAGCGGTACGAAATGTGATGGGAGCACCATTCCCTGTTGTAAGCGCAAAAACAACTCCGGAACAATTGTCGAAGCTGATTCACAAAGACAATCCGGCAGTCCTTGTTGAGCT
>JBJOIB010000084.1:0-10560 GCA_046047375.1 Bacteroidota bacterium | reverse complement strand
CGAATGTCGGCACCAAAGACGCTGAAATCAGAGTTTCTATTCAGCGGATCTACGTAATATTCTCCCCAGAACTTGTATCGCGTACCACCCATCAGGTTCAATCCCAATGAGCGGGTGTTATCGAAAACATACTCCAAGCGGGCTCCTACATTGTGGGCAAATACATTTGGACGGCCGAGGTTGATAAAGTCTGTGGATAGGTAGATGGATCGATCCAATCGGTACACCAAAGACCCTCGCAAGCTCAATAACTCATGAAACGGATAGCGGAACTGGTACTCAAAATTATACGTGTGAAGCTGCACCACAGAAAGCTGCTCAAGATACTGACGGCTGCCCTGACGCATGAATTGGAACTTTCTGTCAACACGACCCTTCAGATTCTCGAAGTACAGTCCATAATCGTTGTTCTGAAGGCTGCCCGAAAAACGATACCCACCTACAATTTTATAGTCTTCAAACAAATCACTAATGCCCAGCTTCAACAATCCGGAAATTCCCGGAAACATAGAGGTGGGCGATGAAAACTGCTGATAGAAACGGTTCGAAAACGAATTGTCTATTTGAGTTACAACATAGTCCGTGGTGAAATTGAGACGATAGTTCCGTGGCTTAGGCAGAACAAATACCTTGGCGGCTGAATCTTGGGCGGGGGTTGACGCACTATTGGTCAATGTAACCACTTCTTTTTCATAGGTAACACCGGTTTCATCGTCCTCAAAACGGTAATCGTTGATATTCACTTCGCCGGGTTGCTCTGGTACTTCAATGATCAGGTAGTCTTTCGCAACTTCAGGTGTGGAATTCGTTTCCGGTCGCTTTGCGGCAGATGGCTGGGCTATATCTTTGGCGATGTTCGCATCATAGAAAACATTGCGTCCGTTTTCGAACAATACAAAGGAGTATTCACCTGTTGTTCGATTGTAGTCATAAGCTACCGGCGCTTGTTTCAGGTTCGATAAAGGGTTGCTGGTAGTGAAATAGCGGTAGTGAATGGTGGTGTCAATCCGTGAAATGGTGCTGTCAATGTGTGCAATGTATCGGTTGCGCTGATTCCCTTTTTCAGAGAGAAACGTGTAATTTTTAGCGTCGTACTCAAACGGAAAAAACTCACTTTCATTTGGACTGTTGGTGATCTGTGAAAGCTTTCTGCTGTTCAAGTTGAAGGTGAAGATGTCTGTTTCGAGGTCGAAAGGTCTATTGGCGACGTCGGTCCGCAAGGTGTCATCCGGTCTGTTCGAAGCAAAAATAATGGTGTTGCCATCCGACATGAATTGCGGGTGGAGGTCATCGTAGATGTCGAAAGTCAACCGCTCCGGAGTATTGCCCACAATCGGGAACAAATAGAGGTCTGTTTTTCCATCCTTAACCCCCGAAAGAACCATACGGCGACCATCACTCGCGTAGGCCATATCAACAACTTTGTCTACGTTGAATAGTTCGCGAATGAGATGCTTCTTATCTTCCAAATTGTAATTCCCGAGAAAAACCTGCCCTTTCTCTTCAAAAACGAACGTCAGGGTTTTTGAAGTGGGATGCCACGCTAGCACGGGAAACGTTTCATCTTGGATGCGATCTATTTTGTGATCCCGTTTCAAAATGCGCCTGACCTTCCCATTCCCTTTGTCGTACAACCAGATTTTGTATTGTCCCATCTGATGGGTGACAAAGGCGATGTACTTCCCATCTGGACTAGCGCTGAACTGGCTGTAGGAGTATTTTTTTCTGGACTTTACATCCAACTCACCCAATCGGCGTTTCCAATTTTTTTTGAGCCATTGCTGCTGTTGCTCGATATTCGTTGTTTGAAAGGAGCTCTTTACTTTTTCGTCGGCGGTGATGGGTTCAAATAACGGAGTGGATTTGCCCACATTGCGCTGTTGTATTTCGCTTTGATGGTATCGAACGAAATCAGCTGAGATGGTCTCCAAGCTCATCCCAAGAACGTACAAAAAACCACTTTCGATATTGCGTGAAATGCGGGTCATGTAAAGGATGTTTGGAATCACACTCTCTCCGTAAACATCAGCTATGTAGCTCCAGAGAGCATGTCCGGCAGTAACTGACTCCTCCGCTTGTAGATTGTTGAATTTCTTAAATCGTTGATTCAGTATGCCGTCCTGAATACGGGCATTCACCAAGGGATCGTCAGGGTGAGCTAAATAGGATAACAATCCCTCTTCATACCACTTGGGCACGCTGAGCAAAGTATTGTTCTTGATGACTTGCTTCCAATCACCGCCATACATCATCTGCGAAAAGACAACGCGCGCGAGGTTTTCATTGATCAGGCGTTCGAATGAAATGTAGTCGCCGGTGTAGTATAAAAACAACTTCGACCCAACAATACGGGCCGAACCCCCTATGTTGTACTGATCATCGCCCGTGATGCCGATGTTGCTTTGGCGAAACTCGCTTTGTTTGTTGTAAAGTATGATTTGAATTTTCTCTTCCAACACATAATCGAGCCGTTCTTCCAGTTGCTTCAGATTTTCGTTAACACTGAAAACGGTGTACTCTGCTAAATCTTTTCCACCCTGATAGTAGTAAACATCAAAGCGTTCTGCCGGGTAATACATCCAAAAGAAATCGCGGTACTGAACGCGGTTTTTACCAAATTCCTGGTTCGAACCCACGTAAAACTGTCCGTAACCATTCCAGGCCAGGCACAGAAAAACAAAAGACAATATGATGCGCGATAATCTTTGCATTGGATCGAACGAGTAAAGATAACGAATGACCAGCGTTCAAGTGTGGTGCAATGCCCCTAAAAATTTGCTAAAATTGCAGGTTCTGCTTCACCTTTGCAGTTATAACGTTTTTAACGGTGTTACTAATACAATGATTGCGGCAAAACCCGCCCTGCAATCTGAATAAAAGTAAGTGTCCTATGCACCTTCAGAAATTCACCTTTAACCCCTTTTCAGAGAATACATTTCTACTGTGGAATGAGGATTTGAACGCGATCATCATCGATCCGGGAATGTCTGACCGCGCAGAACAGCAACAAATGGAAGCGTTTATTCAAGCCCACAACCTCACCTTGACATCGCTTATTCTCACACATGCTCACATCGATCACATACTTGGGAATGCTTGGGTGTTTGATCGCTTTGGACTTAAACCAGTGATGCATTATGACGCCTTACAAACCTTATTGCAGGGGTCGGCTGTGAGCAGTATGTACGGTATTCCTTATGATGTATCACCGCAACCGTCTTCATTTCTGAACGAGGGTGATGTAATAACCTTAGGAGCATCGGAGTGGCGTGTTTTGCTGGTGCCCGGACATGCTCCCGGACATATAGCCTTGTACAATGAGGAGGAGGGATGTGTGATTGCCGGAGATGTTTTGTTCCGTGGATCAGTGGGTCGGGTTGACCTGCCCGGTTCGGAGCCGCGACTTTTGGTGGACTCTATTCAACGAAAAATGTACGCTTTGCCTGATGATACAGTGGTGTATTGCGGACATGGTCCTGAGACCACCATTGGCTTTGAAAAGGCGAACAACCCGTTTGTGCGACCTAATTTCTCAGGCCTTGGCTAAGGTGAAAGAGAAGGTAGAACCCATGTCAGGAGAGCTTCTCACATTGATGGTTTGATCGTGTGCATCGATGATATGCTTCACGATGGAAAGGCCCAAACCAGACCCCCCAACATGGCGTGAGCGCGATTTATCTACGCGGTAGAAACGCTCGAAAATGCGCGGTAAATGCTCCGGAGCGATTCCAATGCCGTTGTCTGCCACCTCTACGAGCAAGGTGTCTTCCATGTCGTAAAACCGAACCAATGTTTCTCCCCCTTCTTTTCCATAGTTGATGGAGTTAACGATGAGGTTGATCATGACTTGCTCAATTTTCAACCGGTCTGCCATCACGAACATTGGACGCTCGTTAGGGTTTTTCAACTTCACGGTGATTCCATTGCGTCTGCCCTTTGGCTCCAACGATTCCACAATATCAGAAGCGAGCTCAATGATGTTGAAGCGCGTAGAATTTAGCTGATAGCGTGAGCTTTCGATCTTGTGGATGGAGTCAAGATCTTCAATGAGCGCCGTTATACGATCTACGTTTTTTGCGGCCTTCATCAAAAACTTTCGGTTGTTGGCCGGGTCTTCCAACGCCCCTTCCAGCAAAGTGAGAATATAGCCTTGGATGTTGAAAATAGGAGTCTTTAACTCATGTGCAAGGTTGCCAATGAAATCCCGCCGAAATGAGTCCTGCTCTTTGAGTTCCGAAATTTCTTTGATGCGATCTTCTGCCCATGTCATAACCTCCGTATTAACCTTGGTCATAACATCTTCATTCATGCTGATCTCCCTGCGCTTATCGCGTTGAGCCTTGAACCTGTGAATGGTCTTGTAAATGATTTTTACCTTTTGGTAGATGAACTTTTCTGTGGACCAATAAACGATGGCATAGGTGCCCAAAAAGGTAACCAAAGCGCCCGCAGAAATCCACAGCCATACCGGCAACAAGGTATAAAAGACATACCCTCCGGCCAGCAGAAGAACAAGCAGCAACGTAATAACCAGTGATGTGCGAATGGCTACATCACGAGGGGTTTGAAGAGACATTAGTCTTCGAATTTGTAGCCGACGCCTTTAACGGTTTTAAAGTTCGCATCGCCCAGCTTTTCGCGCAATTTACGAATATGTACGTCAATGGTGCGATCTCCTACAATAACATCGTTGCCCCAAACACTTGAGAGGATAGATTCGCGTGTGAAAACACGGCCGGGTTGCGACATCAGGAGAGAAAGGAGTTCAAATTCTTTTTTCGGAAGCGTTAGCTCTTGACCGTCTTTGAAAACGATGTATCGCTCTTTATCGATCACAATGCCTTTTGAAGGTACGCTATTCGCGCCTTCATCTTTACCAGGGCCGCGGCGTAGGAGCGCTTTCACGCGCGATACAAGCACCCTAGGTTTGATGGGCTTTGTAATGTAATCGTCAGCACCGGCATCAAATCCGGCTATCTGTGAATAATCTTCGCTTCGGGCAGTTAAAAACGCAATAATTACATGGCTTAAATCAGGCAGTTGTCGAAGCTCATTGCATGTTTCCATGCCGTCCATTTCTGGCATCATCACATCGAGCAAAATCAAGTCTGGAATCTCTGCTTTAGCTACTTCGAGCGCCTGCTTGCCGTTGGCTGCGGTAAATACTTCGAAGTCTTCCTTCTCCAGATTGTAACGCACCAAATCAATGATGTCTTGCTCGTCGTCTACTAGAAGTATTTTGCTTTTCTCCATGCCGGATTGTAGATTTTACTACCGGTGCAAAGATACCGGATTCACATTAAGCGAAAGTTAAGACTTTCTTACCGAAGTGTGGCGATCGACGTAATGCTCAGTCTTTGATTCGGCTGAAACGAAGGGCTTTCAGCATAAAGTCGGGCAATGGTTGGTCTGCAGGTCTTTTAGCCACGTTCAAATAAATACCCCACTTTTCGATGATCGGCACTTTGTGCACTTCTATCATCTCCAGCCATGTTTGATCAGGATCATCGATGTAGGTGCAGTGCACTTTGGTATTTCCCATGTCCAACGCGTCATTGGAATCACACCTAAATCCATATCCTTTCGTCGCAAGGGCATCGCCCAATGCTTTCATACCTCTCACATCAAGGCCCAGATGCACGAATCCTAAATCAGCCCAAATACGTTCATCAAAGATCATTCGGCCCGGCGCATCAAGTCGTTGAACCAGTTCAATGGTGGTCTGTGCTGTTACCTTGCCAAATCCGCCCCCAACCTTGCTTTGTGTGAGAATAACTCTTCTAAAACGATTCGTACCTCCCGGAAGTGCCGCCCAGTCATCAAATACGCCCTCCGCATCGGCAACTACTTTGTCGAATCCAAGTATGTCCTTATACAATGCCATGGATCGGGCCATGTCGGCAACGCCGATGGTACATCCTGAGACTCCTCCTGAATGATGCGGTGTTTTGGTGTACCAATCGCCTCCTTCAACATATTGGAAGTAGTTTCCATCAGGATCTTGAATGAAAAATGATCGTTTACCATCCAGCCGCTTTACGATGGGTGAAGGACTCACATCTGTGTGTGCGGAGCAGAAGGCATGTGAACGATCGATATCAGGTGTTTTGATTTGCACCGCATAAATGCCATGATCACCAAGCTCCACGTTAAAAACAGGTCCTGTTGGCTCAAAGCTGGTTGCGCGAATCACTTCCATAGCGCAGCCACCTTTCAGATTGAGAATCATGGAAGCGCGCTTGGTGATGGTGGAGTTGCGTGTGTAAACATCCATGAGTGGAGCCGGAGCAACTGCATCGAAAAAAGGGATGTCGAGCCCAAAAAAGGTGCGATAAAACCGCAATGAGGCATCCATGTTTTTTACAGCTACACCAATGTGCTGAAATCCGTTGATTCTGTAGTTCATGATTTAGTCAATACCTGTTCTGTTTCCTCAGCCACGCGCTTCCAACGTTCCCACCGCTCAGCATGTTGTTGAGCAAAAGACGAGGCGCGCCGTGTCCGTCGGTAATCGGCAATATTATCAAAAAATGGAAGGGCAATCAACCCTGCAGCTACGCAAATAAGCAATGCATACGCGCCCCATAGCCACGTTCCCAATGCGGCAACAAATCCGCAGATTGCGAAGGTCCACAGCGGGAAAAGCAACCACGCAAACACCAGTTTGAACGTGCTGGTAAAATGCTCGTCACGGACAACTTTCTTCGTCAACCACAAAGCCACTTGCCACGGCAACGCGTACAAGATGGTCGCAGGAGCCGCAATTAGGGCAGAAATGAACACAAGAAACCCATTTGGTGAGCTACCTTTCCAAAGGTTAACCCAATCCACAGGGTGCAAGTCGACGGATGCCAATGCACGATCGGTTTGGGCAAGAAAATCTTCTGCTTCCTGGTCGCTGCATTGCCCTGAGAAGCTCGTCAATAAAGCCTTCCGCTCAGGCCATTGCATTTCGTCAACCAGCGCTTCAGCCAACCGACAAGTGTGGTACCACTGAACCGGGTGATCCATCATGACGCTCGACAAATGCAAGCGAATGCGTTCCATCACTTTGCGGTACCGAACGGGTTGCTCATCTGTTGAGAAAAGCAAATCATCCACCCGAAAGGGTGCCGAATACACCACGGTGAGTTTTGAACGGGCATGGTTGTAATCGCTATAGTCAACCCCAACGGCAACCAATTCAATGCTTTTCAGCTCCGCATGTCTTTCTCCGGCAGATTCTAAAAGTCGGGCCAGGCCTTTTTTGAACGGACGTAATGTTTTTCGGTTGCCGTGGTTTCCTTCAGGATAAATGCCAACTGCAGCCCCTTTTCTCAATCGTTCAATGGCTACATCGAACGTCAGTTTGTTGAGGCCGGTCATGTCGTCAACTTTGTCATGGGTTCGGTACACCGGCATCATGTTCAATGCGAGGACAAATTTTCGGGAAATGGCCGATTTAAACACATCTGCTCGTGTAAGAAAATGCATTTGTTTCGGAGCAGTGAGGCAGCACAGCAAAGGGTCCATGAGTGCGTTTTGATGGTTTGAAACCACCATTACCGGCTTATGACTACCCGGAAAACGCTCTTTGCCCAGCACCGTATAGCGTCGAAAAAAGAGGCGTGCTGCCCAGTAAACGGGGAGATAAAGTATGGAGTATAGAATTGAACGGGTGCTGGTTTTCATAGGTTATGACCGCAAGCGCGCCCCCAATTCAGTTTCAAGTGCCTGTTGAATACGCTCCATTGTTTTCTCAATGCGTTTGTCTGTCAGCGTTGCGCTTTCATCTTGAAGCATGAATGAAACGGCGTAGCTCTTTTTACCGGCGTCGAGGTTTTTTCCTTCATACACATCAAACAATCCAACATCCTTCAAAATGCCTTTTTCGGTTTTGAGGGACACTTCGCGAATGGCTTTGAAAGACACCCCTGATTCCACCAAGAGCGATAAATCGCGGCGAACAGCCGGAAACTTCGGAAGCTCCCGGTACACAAGCTGTTGCTTGCCATGGGCCTTTACGAGTGGAGCCCAATCCAATTCCGCAAATACCACCGATTGCTTGATGTCGAACGTGCGCAATAAGTTGCTGCTCACCAATCCGGCAAAACCAATGGATTTCCCTTGAAGTTTGTATTCCAACGCGTCTGTGTAGAACGGGTGTTGCGCTGGTACTTCCTCTATGAGATGTGAAAGCTTTAACTTAGTAAACAACTGTTCCAAACCATCTTTCAGCGTGAAAAAATCACCCGCAGTTGCAGGGCCATTCCAGGTTTCCGGACGGGTTGCACCGCTGGTCCATAAGGCCAGTCTTTCCGTTTCGCGAATGCGGTCGCCGTTGGTGTGATATACACGTCCGAATTCGTATGAACGTATATCTGAATTTCTAAAGTTGATGTTGCGCTCGGTCATCTCCAAGGCCTGGAATAATAGACTCTGGCGCAATTGCCCTAAATCACTGCTCAATGGATTCACAATGCGAACCGCCGATTTTTCAGCGAGGTCTTCCTGCTCAAACAAGCTGGCGTAGGCCGTTTTAGTGAGGGAGTTCGACATGGCCTCGTTCCAACCACGGGCGGTGAACATATCGGCCACGCGCTGATACACGTTTTCTGGATCGGGTTGAGGTTTGAACGACATAGAAGCATGCACGCGTGATGGAATCTCAACGGTGTCGTATCCAACAATGCGCAGTATTTCCTCAGCCACATCGGCCTGACGGGTAACGTCGCGACGATAAAGTGGGGCCTCCACATTCAATTTGCCTTCTGCAGATACAACCGAAAAATCCAGTTCTTTCAAAAGCGCCTCAACGGTAGTTTGTGGAATATTCTTTCCAATGAAAGTGTTCAATTTCGCCAAATCCAGCTCAATGTGTGGCTTCGACATCGGCGTATGGTAGGTGTCAGAAACCTTGGAGGCGATGGTGCCACTAGCTACCTCTGCCATGAGAAGAGCAGCCCTTTTGAGCGCATACAGCGTCATCTCCGGATCGACACCCCTTTCGAATCGATATGAAGCATCGGTGTGGAGTAAGTGGCGCTTGGCCGATTTACGGATAGATACAGTGTCGAAAACAGCGCTTTCAATCACTACATCTGTTGTCGATTCGCTGATTCCACTGTGCAGTCCTCCAAAAACGCCGGCAATGCACATAGGCTTTTGTTCGTCGCAAATCATGAGGTCTTCAGCACTCAGCGACCGTTCAACGCCGTCGAGGGTCACAAATTTTTCACCTTCAGCAGCTTTGCGAACAACGATTTTACCGCCGCTGATTTTTGCGGCATCGAATGCATGCAGGGGTTGACCAATTTCGTGCAGTACGAAGTTGGTGATGTCTACAATGTTGTTGATGGGTTTAACCCCTATTGTTTTCAATCGACGCAATAGCCATTCAGGCGAAGGAGCAACGGTAACACCGCGCACGGTGATGGCGGCGTAGCGATTGCAGGCTTCGGTGGCAAGCACAGAAACCGCAGGAGCTGCCTCTGCACCTTCTTTAAAAGCATCTACAGGGATGGCTTGAAGAGCGGGGATAGACGAGAAAGATGCATTTTCGCGAAACAGCATAGCGGCGCGCAAGTCGCGGGCAACACCAAAATGCGACATGGCATCGGTGCGGTTGGGTGTCAAGCCGATTTCCAAACAAAAATCGGGTTCTGCATTAAAATAGGCTGAAACAGGTGTTCCCGGCACTGCATCGGCTGAAAGCACCATGATGCCATCATGCGATGTGCCAACGCCAATTTCATCTTCAGCACAGATCATCCCGTGGGATTCTTCTCCTCGGATTTTCCCTTTTTTGATTTGAAAAGGATCACCTTCGGTAGGATAAAGCATTGCTCCCGGGGTGGCAACTACGACCTTTTGACCAGCGGCAACATTGGCAGCACCGCAAACGATAGGAAGGATTTCAGAGCCAATGTTAACCGTGGTTACACTCAAACGATCGGCATTCGGGTGCTTCTCGCGCGTGAGCACTTCTCCAACCACAAGGCCTTCAAATCCGCCCGGAACCGAATCAACACGTTCTACACTTTCCACTTCCAGACCGGTTGAAGTTAAAAGAGCCGCAGCTTCTTCCGGCGATAACGCATGGTTAAACAGACTTTTAAGCCAGTTATGAGAAATCTTCATCGGGATTTTTTTGAAGCGGCTAAGGTACTAATTTCTCTCGCGGATAGCCTCGTTTTTTCATTCAGCAACAGGTGATTTTTGACTTATTTCAATTGAAATCTGTTTTATGGGTAGGTTTTGTTATATTATGACGGCGAAAAGGAATTGTTTCCTTGTTTTTTCCACCTTTGTACCATCATAATCATCTACAACTGTGAAACTCTCTGAAGCACTGAAAGAAAGCGCCGGTCGACTGTTATTTGACTCGGCGGCAGAAGGGTTGTTGATCGCCGATAAGCATGGGGTGATACTGGAGGCGAATCACCAAGTCGAGGATATGTTTGGTTACCAAACCGGTGAATTGATCGGAATGAAGGTTGAAATGCTGATTCCACGGGAGTTGCGAGAGAATCATGTGAAAGAACGCGACTCTTACAACGCCGCCCCGCGCAAGCGATCTAT
>JBJOIB010000083.1:0-9308 GCA_046047375.1 Bacteroidota bacterium | reverse complement strand
AGTTGCTGCCGGGTTATACCATCGTAGGAATTGACTGTGATAACAATCCTGATAACATCATTTCTGCCAGTGGTGCGTTGCATTGCATCACCCATTCCGTGGGGGTTGATAATCCCTTGTTGATATCACATCAGCCTCTGCCTGATACCGATGACAATCAGAATGCCTATGTCGTGGATGCGTATATGAATCACGCTCAGGGTGTTACAGAAGCGTTTATGTTTTGGAAGACCGATTTGGCAGACGATTATACCGAGGTAGCCATGGTGAATACTGGGGGCAGTATGTGGTCAGCTTCAATACCGGCGCAGCCTTTTGGAACCCGGGTGTATTATTATGTTCGCGGGCACGCCGCGGATGGAAAGCAGCTCAATCGTCCTATGCCCGCCCCCGATGGATACTGGGACTTTAGAGTGCTCGAGAGTGTTTCTGTAAATGAGGTGAGCACCGCTGCTATATTGCCGGTGTATCCTAATCCGGCTTCGGCCATAACCTGTGTTCCAGTATCATCTTTGCGCAGTGAGGAAGCCGTCATTGAGTTGATGGATGTTCAAGGTCGGGTGGTTCAGACACTGTTATCCGGAATGCTGCCACAAGGAGATTCGAAGTACTTTTTCGATGCAACCAACCTGTCTGCTGGTGCCTATGTGGTGCGGTTGAGGACAGCTTCGCAAACGATAGTGCATCGTGTCATGGTGCTTTAACCCGAAAGAATAAAACAAAAAACCCCGTTGAGAGATCAACGGGGTTTTTTTGTCTTCGATTTTTCAAAGGTCACGGAATTAATCGCGTCGACCGAGAATACGAAGTAAGAACAGGAACAAGTTGATGAAATCGAGGTATAGGCTAGTAGCGCCCATGAGTGCCAATTTGCGGCTTTGCTGGCTGCCAAGGCCTACTTGCATGCCAAGTAAACGTATTTTCTGAGTGTCGTAAGCGATTAGCCCGGTGAATACAAGCACCCCGACAATGCTGATGATGTAATCGAGGCGTTCGCTACCGAGGAACATATTCACCAAAGAGGCCAAAACGATACCGATGACAGCCATCATAAGGAGGGATCCGAATTTAGTAAGGTCTGTTTTCGTGGTATATCCCACCACAGCCATGATGGCGAAGGTGGCAGAGGTAATACCGAACACCTTGATGATGGCGGTCATTGAATAAACGAAGAATATGTAGCTCAAGCTCATGCCCATCACTGCAGAGAAGGCGAGAAAGATCAGGGAGAGGGCAGTGGCGGATAATTTTTCGAACGCCAGATTCATAACGAGGATAAATCCGAGCGGAGCGAGCATAACCACCCAACCGAGCAATGAACGGCCGTTTTCCGTGAATAGTGAAAACACAGCGCCAGACGAGGCAAACAACCATGCAACAACAGCGGTGATAGCAAGTCCGGCTACCATCCAAGAGAACACATGCGCTGTAAAAACGCGCGACAATTGAGAGGCATTACCATCGACAATGGCAGTACCATCTAGAATTTGATTTTCTTCCATAGGTTTAGAATTACATCACGAAGATAGCAATCTGTTCGATTGATGATGAGGTATTCGTGCGAATGGTTGTTAAGACCGAATGAGCGAAATAAACTCCTTTCTTGTTTTCGGGTCATCAAGAAACACGCCGGTAAAAGCGGAGGTGGTGGTAATGGAGTTTTGTTTCTCCACGCCACGCATTTGCATGCATAGGTGGCGTGCCTCAATTACTACGGCTACCCCTGCGGGATGAAGTGTGTCTTGAATACAATCGCGAATCTGCGCAGTTAGTCGTTCTTGCACTTGCAATCGGCGTGAGAAGGCATCCACAATGCGTGGAAGTTTCGAAAGGCCTACTATTTTTCCTTGCGGAATGTATGCGATATGCGCTTTTCCGAAGAACGGTAGCAAGTGGTGCTCGCAAAGGCTAAACAACTCAATGTCTTTTACAATGACCATTTCGTTGTATTCTTCATTGAACAGTGCACTTTTCAGGATTTCCGACGGATCAATATCGTATCCACTTGTTAAGAAGGCCATGGCTTTAGCGGCGCGTTCAGGCGTTTTTACCAATCCATCCCGTTCAGGGTCTTCACCCCACGATAAAAGGAGGTCTCGATACCGTTGAGCATCGTTGTTAATTTGCTCTTCGTCGTAAATGTCTTGTTTCTTATACGTCATATCATTCACCGAAATACTCGGCGTAATTGTTTTCAGTTTCTGTCAGTTTCAAGCTGTGAAGGGTACATCCTGCTTCAGCAATTGGGCCTTTCAATCGGTCCCAAATGGCGATGATCATGTTTTCCGTTGATGCCATCTGCCCTTTCATCCATGGAACATCGAGGTTTACATTGCGGTGATCCAAGTCGTCAACAATGTACTCCATAATAATGTCTTTGAGCACTTTGAGGTCCATGCAAAAGCCAGTATCAGGATGGGGAGTGCCTTTCACGGTAACAAACAAGTCATAGTTATGTCCGTGCCAATTAGCGTTGGAGCATTTGCCGAACATTTCTTCATTTTTCTCAGCACTCCAGTCTGGATTCCACAACTTGTGTGCGGCGTTGAAACGTTCTCTTCGGGTAATATATACGGTTCTCATAGTTGTGTTGCGCATTAAACAATACCTTTGGGGGGTATTTTGTTCATCAAAGCGAATATAAATGATCGTAATTACAGGTGCAGCAGGATTCATCGCAAGCTGCCTCGTTGCAAAGTTAAATGAAGAAGGTTACTATGACCTTGTTCTGGTGGATGATTTCTCTCACGAATCGAAAAAAGTCAATTATTCTGACAAGCGGTACACGGCATTGGTGGATCGGGAGGTTTTTTTTGATTGGCTAGATGTCAACGAGGATCAAGTTCAGTTTATTTTTCACTTGGGAGCTCGCACAGACACTACGGAGTTCGATAAGTCGATTTTCGATGCTCTCAATTTGAATTACTCGAAGCGCATGTGGGAAGCCTGTGTGAAGTACGGATTGCCATTGGTGTATGCTTCTTCGGCAGCTACCTACGGCGATGGTGCGTTTGGTTATGTAGATAGGCACGATTTGGTTTCGCAACTCAAGCCATTGAATCCATACGGTGAATCGAAGAATGATTTCGATAAATGGGCGTTGGAGCAGGAGCGCAAGCCATTTTTCTGGGCCGGATTGAAGTTTTTCAACGTTTACGGTCCGAACGAATACCACAAGGGGCGCATGGCGAGTGTTATATTTCACGCCTTCAATCAGATTTCGCGCAGTGGTAGCATGAATTTGTTTCGTTCGCACAATCCAGCCTATGCTGATGGTGGACAAATGCGCGACTTTGTTTACGTGAAAGACGTTGCGGAGGTGTGTTTGTTTTTGATGCACAGTCGCAAGCACTCGGGTTTGTACAACTTGGGCAGCGGGAAGGCGCGCACGTTTTTGGATTTGGTGAAGGGCGTTTTCAACGCGATGGACAAACCAGAAAACATCGGTTTTGTGGACACTCCTGCAGATATTCGCGACAAATACCAGTATTTCACGGAAGCAGATATGTCGAAACTACAAGCTGCGGGCTATAATCGTCCTTTCACCACATTGGAGGATGGGATAGCTGACTATGTGAAGGGCTACCTCATGCAATCGGGAAAGATTTATTGAGTTTTATAAGTTCTCTTTCAGCTCCAAGAGAAAAGCGCGAATTCCTTTCAAGCGTTCCACCACTTCGGCTTCTTTGTCGGCCTGTTCTGGATTTCCTTTGATTTGTTTTCGCGCGCCATCGAGAGTAAAGCCACGTTCTTTTACCAGGTGGTGAATGGTGCGAATGGTATCAACATCTTTTCGGGTGTACATGCGGTTTCCGCCGCGGCCTTTCTTTGGTTGAATGGCGCTGAATTCTTTCTCCCAAAAGCGAATAAGCGAAGCATTTACATCGAACATCTCAGCCACTTCTGAAATGGTAAAGTATTGTTTTTCAATATCTTTTTCTTTGTAAGCCAAGGGGTTCGATTTGAGACAAAGATAATACTTAGTCGAGAGATTGGTTGGCCGTTGCAGATTGTTCGAGCATCTTTTCGAACTGTTCCGGCGTAAGATCGTTGAAATAGAAGTAGGCGGGGTTCATTTTTTGTCCGTCTTTACTGACTTCATAATGCAGGTGAGCGCCCACGGAAGTACCTGTGTTTCCGACCCAACCAATCACTTCACCGCGTTTCACTTTTTGTCCTACCCGCACGTTGATTTTGCTCATGTGAGCATACAGGGTTTCGTAGCCATATCCGTGTTTTATTACCACGTGTTGACCGTAACCATTGAACACATTTTCTGCTGTGATGACTACGCCATCGCCAGCGGCAAAGATCTCGGTTCCTTCAGGCGCAGTAAAGTCCATTCCCCAGTGCATTTTAGGAACTTTATAGATGGGGTGAATGCGCATTCCATAACCGGATGCCATGCGTGTGAGGTCTTCGTTGCGCACGGGTTGAATGGCAGGAATGGAGGCCAGCATTTCTTCCTTGCTTCGGGCCAGGTTCATGAGTTCTTCGTATGATTTGCTTTGGGAGACCAATTGACGTTGCAATTGCGAAATCATACGTCGGGTTTCAATAAGAGCATCGCTGTGGTAGTACCCGCGCAGGTCTTTTTCCCGGTCAACACCTCCAATTCCGGGCGTTCTTAGGTGTTTAGGGTAAGGAGCGGTTCCAAAAATGCTTCGGTAGATGGCGTCATCGCGTTTTGCAAGTTCTTTAATAAGGCTTTGCATTTGCGTAACGTCGTCGTTCATAGCCGCCAGTTGTTCCTCGAGAAAAGCAATTTCACGTTGCTGGTTGCGTTCAACGGGGCTTTCAAAGAAGGTGTTAAACACAGCAATGGCAGCGAACGAGATCACTCCAACCAACCCGATCCATTTGAGCGCATTGAGCACATAGTCTTTCCACGACATGGGCACGCGTTCGTATTGCAGTTGTTCGGGGTTATATCGGTACCTGTATCTCGGCAATCTTGTGGTTTCGTTTTTAAAGAGGAGTGGCAAGGTAGCTAAAATGCATTACTTTTGCAATCGCTTGCGCCGCGCGTTGCGGCAATTAACAAGCGTTAAGAGCCAAAAACGCTATCTGATATGGAAGCAGCCAAAATTCGCCAGTTGTATTTCGACTTTTTTGCATCGAAAGGACATGAGATTGTGCCATCGGCACCGATGGTGATTAAAGATGATCCCACATTGATGTTCACCAACGCCGGGATGAATCAATTCAAGGATGTGATACTTGGCAATGCTCCTGTAAAATTTCCGCGCATTGCGAATACCCAAAAGTGTTTACGCGTGAGTGGCAAGCACAACGATTTGGAGGAAGTGGGCGTGGATACTTATCACCACACCATGTTTGAGATGCTGGGTAACTGGTCATTTGGTGATTATTTCAAAGAGGAGGCTATTCGTTGGGCGTGGGAGTTGTTGACAGAGATTTACAAGCTCGATAAGGATCGTTTGTACGTTACCGTTTTCGGGGGTGATGAGAAAGATGGTTTATCAGCGGATGATGAGGCACGCGGATTTTGGCTCGAGATGGTTCCAGCAGACCGCATCATTGCATGTTCCAAAAAAGACAACTTTTGGGAGATGGGCGATACAGGTCCTTGTGGGCCTTGTTCTGAAATCCACGTGGATATTCGTTCTGACGAAGACCGCGCTAAGGTGAACGGTCGCGACCTTGTAAACAACGACCATCCGCAGGTAATTGAAATCTGGAACCTCGTGTTCATGGAGTTCAATCGCATGGCAGATGGGCGATTGATTTCACTTCCCAGCAAGCACATCGACACGGGAATGGGCTTGGAGCGTTTAGCAGTTGCGCTTCAGGCTAAGAAGTCGAACTACGATACCGATATTTTCTCACCGTTCATCGCTCAATTGGAACAGCGATCAGGCTTAACATATAAGTACAGCGATTCAAAACAAGACATTGCGATGCGGGTTATTTCAGACCATTTGCGCGCAGTGTCATTCAGCATTGCAGATGGTCAATTGCCATCGAACACCGGCGCCGGCTATGTGATTCGTCGCATCTTACGCCGAGCTATACGCTACGCGTTTTCATTTTTGAATTTGAAGGAGCCGTTCATTCATGAGTTGGTAGAGCTGCTTGAGCAACGTATGGGACATGTTTTTCCGGAGTTGAAAAAGCAGAAGGAGCTCATTACCAAAGTTATATTGGAAGAAGAGGAGGCGTTTTTACGAACGCTTGACAAGGGTATGTCGCGTTTGGACGACCTTATTCAATCTGCAACGGGAAGTGTGTTGAGTGGAAGTGCAGTATTTGAATTGTATGATACGTATGGTTTTCCGGTTGACCTAACAGCGCTCATTGCAGGGGAGCATGGGAAGACCATAGACCAGGCAGGCTTCGATAAAGAGTTACAAGAGCAGAAAGAGCGCTCACGGGCAGCCGGTAAGATTGAGACCGAAGACTGGGTGGAGTTGCGACCGGATTCTGTAGAAGAGTTTGTGGGATACGATACGACGACTGCTGAGGTGATGATTACTCGTTACCGCAAGATAAAGGCAAAGGGAAAAGAGCAATATCAGTTGGTGTTCAATCTCACTCCGTTTTATGCGGAGGGCGGCGGACAAGTTGGAGACACTGGATTTATAGAGGCCAATGGTCATCGTGTGTTGATTACGGATACGCGAAGAGAGAACAACTTGATAGTGCATTTTGCAGATGAATTACCAGCAGTTTCCACATCGGTTTTTCGCGCGGAAGTAGACGTTGATAGGAGAGATGCAACGCGTCGAAACCACTCAGCCACGCACCTTATGCACGAGGCATTGAGAGAGGTTTTGGGTACCCATGTGGAGCAGCGCGGGTCGTTGGTGAATAGTGATTATTTGCGTTTTGACTTCTCGCATTTTTCCAAGATGACCGACGAGCAGATTGCAGAAGTTGAGGAGCGCGTAAATGCACGGATATTAGGGAACTTGCCATTGGAAGAAAGTCGCAATACTCCGATTGACAAAGCTAGGGAAGCAGGGGCAATGATGCTTTTCGGAGAAAAGTATGGCGATGTTGTTCGTATGATTCGCTTTGGTAGCTCAGTAGAGCTGTGTGGGGGAACCCATGTATCGGCAACAGGAAGCATAGGCTTATTCAAGATAACAAGCGAGAGCGCAGTAGCAGCTGGCGTTCGCCGAATTGAAGCAATTACCGGTGCGGTAGCTGCTGGGTATGTTCAACAGGAATTGAACACGTTGCGATCATTGCGCGAAGCTTTGAAGCAGCCGGCCGATGTGGTTAAAGCAGTTTCTGACTTACAGTTGAAGAATCAGGAGTTGATGAAAGAGTTGGAGCGCTATGAAAAGGCGAAGGCCGGGGATGTAAAGAAGGAATTGCAAGACAAGATAACCACGATTAACGGTGTAAACTTTTTGGCAGAGGTAGTTGAGGTAGGAGCGGCTGAGTTAAAAGATATTGCCTTTCAGTTGCGTGCTGAGCGGTCTCCTTTTTTTGGCGTTTTTGGGTCAACAACAGAGGGCAAGGCAACGCTTACTTGTGTTATGAGTGATGAGGTTGTGCAATCGAGGGGTTTAAATGCCTCAACGATAGTTCGAGAATTGGCCGTTTTGATTCAAGGCGGCGGAGGCGGGCAGCCGTTCTTTGCGACAGCAGGAGGCAAACGTCCGGAAGGTCTAAATGAAGCCATACAAAAAGCGGCCAGCTACTTGAGCTGACCGCTTTTACACCAATAAGTCGTATAGTTAGTTTTGGTGGCTGAAGCCTTACTTAGGTAGTGGCGTAGTATGGTTTTCTAGCCTGGAGTTCTTCTACAGACCTGCCATATACGGGACCGTAATAATACTCGTTGAACGCCAATCCGAGATTGAGCATGTAGAAGACATTAAACACTACCGTAAAGATGTAGTCGATGATGGAATTCTTGCCAAAGCTCTGAGCGATTTCGATCAATAGCTTGAACAAAAAGTACACATTAAAGACAGGGATAAGGAAGAATAGGATGTGGTAATCCGGACGACCCACCATGCGTAGGGTAACAATTAAGTCCCAACCTGGAACCACTGCCGCCAAACCTGGTTGATCAGCCTTAACAAACATTCTCCATTTTGCCATTGCTCCCAATAAGAGCATGATTCCGATCAGAATCATCGTCGCTTCGTTTATTTCCACGTGAGAAATAGATTCGAACAATTTCATAAGACTAAGTTTTTGTGTCATGTAGGTCGTTGCCTACACTTGAAAGACGATAGCCTACATAAAGGGTTGCCTATGGAAATTGAAAAAAGAATGAAGTTTTTTCTGAATAAGGCAAATGTTTAAGAATAGCAGGATATTACGGTGATAGACATCACGAGAAAAACGCTCCTATGCAAGCCTTATTCCAACACCACCTTGTGAGAGGTTACGCCTTCAGTGGTTTCAAAACTAACTATATACAGACCTCTTGGCAGGGATGAGACATTTTGTGAAATGGTTGTTGGAGCTTGAGGTGAAACGGTAATGGTGCCGCTTTCTCGCACTCGTTGGCCTTGAGCATTTACGAAGACAAGTTTACCAGAAAGAGTTTTATTGGAATTGAATGTGATGTTCAACAGCGTAGAAGCTGGGTTGGGTGTTGCAAGAAATTGAAAGTCTTGGGCAGAGAGGATGGGTATATCAACGGCAAGTTCTAGGGTTAGGGTAGTGTCGAACTCAAGTTCGCAGTAGGAGGCATATATAGTGAGATCGATGGTGTTAGCGAACCAATCTTGTATGTGTAATGTGTCTGCATAGATTGCGTTGCCTTCAACTTCCCAGTGGTGAGTTTCAAATGCTTCATCTTCTAACCAAATATCGATTGAACCATCCTGATGCAATATTCCATGAGGGTTAAAATTCAATGGGGGTGTTGAATCATTGCCCAAGCAGTCGAATTTTCGAAGCCAGTTAGACACCACATTCTCATCGCTGTTAATGGATATTCCGAAGCCATATAAATTGCCAAAAGAGTCAAATTCCAAATCACCAAATTGTGATTGACAAGCGAAGCAAGAATCTACATGCATCTCGCGGTAGTTGAGCACATCACCTTCCAAGTTTGTTACCAGCAGGAAGGCGTGATTGAACAGGCCAGCGTAACTCCATTTCTGACCCGTTACATATATTCGCTCATTATTGATTTCCAGATCTGTTAGGCGCACATCTTTGAGCGAGTCCATATAACTACGTTCACTGAGAATCTCACCTTGATCATTGAGTACCTTTCTCCAAAGGGTGTTGCCAGTGGCCAATACATTCGTAGAATTAAGATAGTCGGCATACGGATGAAAAACCAAAATGGAATCTTGGTTGAATGGAATGGC
>JBJOIB010000082.1:0-5458 GCA_046047375.1 Bacteroidota bacterium | reverse complement strand
ACAACCCCGACAACTATGTTTTGCGCGCTGAATACTATGCGGAGCAACGGATGTTCGATCAAGCGTTTGACGATTATAACCTGGCTCTAAAAGCTGATTCTCTTCGTGATGACATTATCTACAAAAGGGCGCAACTGCACTTTGTACTTGAAAACTTTGAAGCTTCTCTCAACGATTGCAAAAAGTGCGTTGCAGTTAACCCGCAATCAACGAATTGCTTGCTGCTTTGGGGACAATTCGATATTCACATGAAAAACTACAAAGAGGCATTCGAACGCATCAATGCTGCACTCGCCGTGAACGAACAACTCCCTTTTGCATATTACATGAAAGGGCGAATTTACAAGGAAACAGGCGATACCTTACTCGCTGCTTCTTCTTACCAAACAGCTATTGAGGTAGATCCAGAATACTACGACGCGTACATTGAGGTAGGCTTGCTATATGCACATGCCAAAAGTGATCTCGCCTTAGAATACTACAACACAGCTATCGATATCCGACCAAACACGGTTGAAGCCTTGTACAACAAAGCCATGTACTTGCAAGAAACGGGATTTAAAGATGCATCACGCTATGCCCAAGCCTTGAAAGTGTATGACCGAATCGCAGAAATTGACCCATCAAATGCACTTGCACCTTACAACAAAGGCTACATCTACCTCGAGTATTTACAGCATTATGATTCCGCAGGCATTTCCTTTACCAACGCAATCGAAATCAACCCTGCCTACTTTCAGGCCTATTACAACCGTGGTTTGTGTTACGAAAGCTTGAATAAACCGAAACTCGCTTTGGCTGATTACGAAGCTGCTTTGCTTATTGTGCCCACTTGGGATGCAGCTGCAATAGCCAAATCGCGCGTGTTGGGAGAATAATCCTCATCGAGCGAGTGCCTTCCAACGCACATCGTGCGACTTACCCACTGTTTCATTGAACTCAAGCGGGATGACCAGCAAAACAGGACGAAACAACACCGTTCCTGTGGTTTTCTCGGTCACTGTTATGTACACTTGAATATCGATATAAGGATTCATTTCGCTTTGCTCGCAACTCACTTCTAAGAAGCCCCTAGCCGGATTTCCATTCGTTAATCGATTGAAGTTATTCGCCTCG
The DNA here is from genome assembly GCA_046047375.1 of Bacteroidota bacterium. Lineage (GTDB taxonomy): Bacteria > Bacteroidota > Bacteroidia > Flavobacteriales_D > Sanyastnellaceae > RI-182. Next base: position 4,342 of record JBJOIB010000082.1, on the reverse strand, counting down.
ATGAACGCTTCGTTCCTACCATCCTTCAAAACTGTGTATTCATTGCCAAAATCCAATTCAATGTATATGTCGTTGGTTCCAGGCCCAATGGCTACCGGATCAAGATAAACGCGATCACCCTCTACGTAAGCTTCCGTATTTCTAAAAAGTATATCCACATTGCGGAGGGCCATGGTAGCAGCTCTACCATTCTTCAGACTCACTTCCCGAACACATTCATTTCCCCTATCCACAACCAACAGCTGTCCGTTTACCACGTCCAGACCTCCAGGCCTGTTGTACTTCGCCTTTTTCCCTTTTTTGTTGATATGTCCTTTCTCCCCGGCACCAGACAAAATGCTCCATTTAGATCCGTCGTATTTAAAAATGCGATTTAACTGGCTATCCGTAACATACAAAATGGTCCCATCACAGGTCATATCAGCTAATTCGGGAAATCCAACTACACCAGAAGCTATGGGAGTTAAACCGTCTGCAAGTGTTACAGTTTTGTTTTCTGAAATAAATCGTAAACTCTTGGTCTTACTGTCATACACATACAAGTTGCCTTTGCTATCAGCGGTGACTTTCTCTGGCACACCGAATGAACATTCGCCAACAGATCCGTCTGATGTTACCTCAAGTCCTGTACCTGCGAACACACGGGCTCTTTTCGACTGAGCGTCATATTCCCATATTTGATTCCAACCAGACATCGCTATAAAAAGCCTACCACCACTAAAAGCAAGGTCTGAAGGGTAGCTTAACGCACCTGAGACACTGTCTACATAAGCTGTTTGAACCTCTCCCTGTTTTCCATTGCCAAGAATCGTTTTCACGGCCCCTGTTCTCAAATCAACCGCCCGAACGGTATGATTGAAGGGTTCAGAGATGTACAGTACTCTATTTTCGGCATCAATGGCCAGTCCGGTAGGATAGCTAAGCTGACACGTCCCGAAAGAACCATCTCGAAAGCCATTTACGCCTGTACCAATAGTCTCAGAAACCAGACCAGTCACATCCGTCATCACCACACGGTGCTTCAAAGCGTCGGCAACGAAAAAGCGTTGCTCTCTGTCTGATCCCTCGAGGGTAAATGGATGCGTGTAAACACCGGTGAGCGAACTCGATGGCATAAACGCACTAAACCGGGTCTGATCAAGATTGATGCTGATAGAGCTTTCTTTTAGAATTTTAGTTACGGCATCAACGATTGAAGGGGCCGTACCTTTTCCCGAAACGGGACCAAGTTTACCGTCATCTTTTAAAGACATCACCACGGCTGGAGTTGCATCCGAATCAAATCCAAGCGTTTGGAGTTCTGTACCTACAGCTACCGGGTGATTGATGCGATAGCGTTCGATCAATTCTCCTACTTGTTGATCTGAGAAGGAGCTATCTCGCTCGATGACAGTTAGAACAACCAAGTTATCGTAAGATGATTGCAAGCGATTCATCTCAAACATCGATTCATCGTTGTAAATATCTCCTGGTTCCCAGCGATGCACGATGAAAAACCGATTCGCAATATCGATGTTATTCAGTTTTCGCTTGCTATTGAACCACCTTAGATTGGATGGGATTGAAATCCCCATTTGTTCCTTTCTATAACGCCCCAACAAGTCCCGATCATCCTCTTGGGAAAAACCACTTGTCTCAGAAAAGACCAACCACAGAGTTAAAAGACCAACTAGCAACCTACTCATAGTATTCGATATTAACTTCCACGAAGATAACCTTTTCGCTTCAGTTGGAAAGCACCTTTGATCGGAGTCAGACATGAAAAAAGGGGTGCCTATGCAGACACCCCTTTCGGTTGGAATTTTATTCGGCGCTTATTTCACCTGATCAACCACAGCTTTGAAAGCTTCTGGGTGGTTGAGAGCAAGATCAGCAAGAACTTTACGATTCAATTCGATGCCTTTCGCATTCAGTTTTCCAATGAAAGCTGAATAAGACATTCCGTAAGGACGAACACCTGCGTTGATACGCTGAATCCACAAACTGCGGAAGTGGCGTTTTCTTTGCTTACGCCCTTCGTAGGCGTATTTCAATCCTTTCTCAATTGCGTTTTTAGCTACGGTCCAAACGTTTTTTCTGGCTCCGTAGTAACCGCGGGCAAGCTTCAACGCTTTTTTGCGACGAGCTCTAGCTGCAACTACATTCTTTGAACGAGGCATGTTGTTTTGTTTTTTGGCTTACAGCGTCCCAAATTTCGGGTACTTAAAACTGCAAACCGGGTTAAACATTACCAAATAAATGGCTTCTTAGGCGAGCAATTGTTCTTTAATGCTCTTCACATCGGTTTTGTCCACAGTTGTGAACGCAGTCAGATTACGCTTACGCTTGGTCGCTTTCTTGGTCAAGATGTGACTTTTGAAAGCGTGCTTACGCTTAATCTTCCCGGTACCGGTGAACTTAAAGCGCTTTTTCGCGCTTGACTTTGTTTTTGACTTCGGCATATCCGTCCGGATTATTGATTACTTTTTCTTTTTCGGATTGAACATTATGATCATCCGTTTTCCTTCCAACCTAGGCAACTGCTCTACAGTGGCATGGTTTTCAAGTTCTTGTGCAAATTTGAGCAAAAGTATCTCTCCACGCTCCTTGAACACAATGGTTCGGCCTTTGAAAAACACATAGGCCTTCACCTTTGCTCCTTCATCCAGGAACTTTTTTGCGTGATTCAGTTTGAACTCGAAATCGTGATCATCTGTGTTGGGACCGAAACGAATTTCTTTCACCACCACTTTTGCTTGCTTCGCTTTTAGCTCTTTATCCTTGCGCTTCTGCGAATACAAGAATTTGTTGTAATCGACAATTCTACAAACGGGGGGAACCGCATTTGGAGAAATCTCTACCAAATCCAATTCTTGCTCCTCCGCCATTCGAAGTGCCTGATCCAAGGAGTAAACTCCCTGTTCGATATTCTCACCTACAAGGCGAACCTCGCGTGCGCTGATAAACCGATTAATGCGGTGTTGCACCTCGCGTTCTCCCCGCTGGGGGGGTCCACCTCTACGCTTATTAATACTTATGGCTCTAAATTTTAATTATTACTGCTTTAACATGGTGCGAATTTCTGTTTTCACATGATTCGCAAACTCTTCCACAGACATCACCCCCAAGTCACCTTCGCCCTGTTTCCTTACAGAAACAGTCTTTCCAGCTTCCTCTTCCTCTCCTACAATCAACATATACGGCACTTTGTCTAACTCAGCATCCCGTATTTTCTTACCCACTTTTTCGGAGCGCAAATCTATGAGGGCGCGAATATCGGAATTTTCGAGCACATCCAAAAGTCCTTTTGCATATTCATTGAAACGTTCGCCCACTGGAATGATTTTCACCTGCTCAGGCATCAACCAAAGCGGGAACTTTCCTGCGCAGTGCTCAATGAGGATGGCCACAAAACGTTCCATAGACCCAAACGGCGCTCTGTGAATCATCACAGGACGGTGCTTGCTATTATCTGAGCCGGTGTACTCCAACTCGAAGCGTTCTGGGAGATTATAGTCTATCTGTACAGTTCCAAGCTGCCACTTTCTACCAATGGCATCGCGCACCATGAAGTCGAGCTTCGGGCCGTAGAACGCTGCTTCGCCATAGGCTACCACTGTTTTCAGCCCTTTCTCATCCGCAACTTCCTGAATCGAACGTTCAGCTTTCACCCAGTTCTCATCACTTCCGATGTACTTGGTTGGGTTGTTCGGATCGCGCAATGAAACTTGAGCTACATAATCAGTAAAATCAAGGGTTTCAAAGATGTACATCACAAGGTCAATCACCTTGCCTACTTCTTCTTTAACCTGGTCTACTGTGCAGAATATGTGAGCATCATCCTGCGTAAATCCACGCACGCGGGTCAAACCATGCAACTCACCGCTTTGCTCATAGCGATACACTGTACCGAATTCTGCATAGCGAATAGGCAAGTCTTTGTATGAGCGCGGACGGCTTTTGTAAATCTCGCAGTGGTGCGGACAGTTCATAGGCTTCAGCAAGTAAATCTCGCCTTCTGCCGGAGTATGAATAGGTTGAAAACTGTCTTCCCCGTACTTCGCAAAGTGTCCGGAAGTAACGTAAAGTTCTTTATTTCCGATGTGCGGTGTAATGACTGGTTCATACCCTGCTTTGCGTTGCGCTTCTTTCAAGAAGTTTTCCAAACGGGCACGCAATGCAGCACCCTTCGGCAACCAAAGCGGAAGTCCTTGTCCAACCTTGTCTGAGAAATGAAACAAGTCGAGTTCCTTACCTAATTTACGGTGGTCACGCTTCCGTGCCTCTTCCAACAAATCAAGGTATTCTTTCAATTGTTTTTGCTTCGGAAAGGCAACGCCGTAAATGCGTGTCAACTGCTTGT
>JBJOIB010000081.1:0-3876 GCA_046047375.1 Bacteroidota bacterium | reverse complement strand
TGAAGAGCGTTATCAAACAACCTTCGCCCGAAAAAAGGGCAGCGTTGCAGCCCCTACGGCCGGACTGCATTTCACCCCTGAGTTGATCGATGACTTGCAAGCTGAAATCTTAGAACTAACCCTCCACGTGGGGGCAGGTACGTTTAAGCCCGTTTCTGAAGATTCCATTCAACAGCATATCATGCACGAAGAAGAATGCCTCGTTTCGCTTGAAACCATCAACGCCCTCATGTCTCACAAACCTCGGTTTGCAGTGGGCACCACCTCTCTGAGAACGCTCGAAAGCTTGTTCTGGATGGCCGTGAAATGGCATAATTCGCAACAACTTCCACACGCAATAAACCAGTTCGACCCCTACCAAGAGCGAAATCCCTTTGCATCCTACGCAGCGGCTATGGAATTCTTAGGAAATAAAATGAAATCAGATGGCTTGTCGCAGCTGCGATTTCAAACCTCAATCATGATATCTCCCGGATATGAAATACGATCCATCGATGGTTTGTTTACCAACTTTCACATGCCCAAAAGCACCTTGCTATTTTTAGTTGCTGCCTGGGTCGGTAACGATTGGAAGAACATATACAACCATGCGCTTCAAAACGACTACCGCTTTCTGTCCTATGGCGATTCTTCGTTGTTGATGAGGTGAAGGTAAGAGTAAGTGGATTAAGGATAAACCAACAAAATAGAAGGATTTTATCCAACAAAAAAGGGAGCCGAAGCTCCCTTTTCTATATCGTATTTTCTACTTTTTATTGAGAATCGCGGTTGTCTTCCAACTCTGCGCCTTCTTTCACAGCAGTGAACAAACGGCTTGCAGCACCTCCGCGAGCACGGCTCGTAACCTGGTCTTGCTCCTCAAAGTAGTTGTCTTTTGCATCTGCTTTGCGAACCTCACCCTCACGGGCAATAACCCAAACACCTGAAGTACCTTCTATTGGTGTAGACATGTGTCCAGTCTCAATCGCAAAGGCCAATCCTGCTACCTTCGGCTCTTGTCCTGCACCTGATCCGGTGATGGTAGCATTCTTCAAATTGATGTTTGTCGCAGTCTTAACGGTTTCACCAACAGCGGTTGCTACTGCCTGAAGATCTGCGCCTTCACCCATCAATTGTACATACTTCTTCGCCTTAGCCTCTTTCATCGCAGCTTCGCGCATCTGCTCTTCTACGTTCTCGAAAGGAGGAACACCCGGCAATGAAATCTTTGTCAACGCGGCTACTACATATCCACCGTCAACAGTCAATGGAGTGCTTATTTCACCTTTTTCAGCGCGGAAAGCCCAATCAACAACTTGGAACGGGTTGGTTAATCCACCAGCAAGGTTGGCTGCACCCGGACGAATTCCTTTCGCTTCTACCAAGGCATAACCCATGGTGTCAGCAGCAGTTTTGAACGACTCATAGTCGCTGTAGTTGATAGAGAATTCGCTGGCTTGATTGTACGCTGATTCCAAGGTTTTAGAAGAAGCCTTGATAGGACGATCGATCACGGCAATAGTTGCTTCTGTAATCTTCCAACGCTGATCCATAACCTCTACCAAGTGAATACCGTAAGTTGTTTCAACAGCACCAATTGCACCAATTGGATTGTCGAAGCAGAAGTCCTCAAAAGGCTTCACCATGCGGCCACGTGGGAAGAAGTCATACACACCACCGTTCCCTTTTGAACCTGGGTCTTCGCTAAACTTCGTAACGAGGTCTTCGAATTTCTCACCGGCTTTAATTCGGGCTTTCAAGCTATCCGCGCGAGCGGTCAAACGAGCAATCTCGTCGGCATTGCCTTTTTCTTTGAAGCTCAAAAGGATGTGACGGCATTTCACTGTTGAATCGGCAACGCTCTCGCGGCTTACCAATTTCACCAACTTGCTGAAACCGTTTTCATCGTAAGGACCAACAATGCTTCCTACTGAATCTGTGAAGAATTGCTTTTGCATGTCGGTGTTCGTTTCAGCCTCACGCACTTTTTCAGTGGTGTAGGTTCCGCTAGCCGACTTCGATGCTACAAAGGCAGAATCGTTAGCAATCGTCTTCCACTCAGCAGAGAACTTAGCCAACTCATCGTTGATCGCTTGAATATCCGCCTGAGAAGGCTCAATAGAGAACTTAATGTACTCCACATCACGGCTGTTCAACTGAGCATACTGCTTGTCGTTTTTGTGACGGTTGTAGTATGAACGAACGTCGCTGTCAGACAAAGTAATGGTGCTGTCAGGAATATCCACGTATTTTTTAAATACATATTTGATATCTGCCTGCTCTACACCGCTCACGTATTCGTACTTCGCCTCCAAAGAGTTTCCGTAAATACCTTTGTTTACGAGCATGTCATACTTCTCGCGAAGGCGCTTTTGCTTGATTACCTGAGCATAGCCATTGTATTTAGCCGGCTCGTTGGTGTACAAAGCAGCAAACGTGTTTTTCCATTCTTCTTTCTGAGCAGGAGTTACCCCTTGTCCGTAGAAAGTACGCTGAATGTATGGAGACAATACTGCTCCGAAACGAATCTCATCGAACTCCTCTTGCTTCATGTCAAGACCGAGGTCAGAGTAATCATCTTCCATCAAGTATTGCTCAATGAGGTCATTCCAAACCTCATTTTCCAAACTTTGGTTGTTCGCATAATTGAACAAGCTCCGTCTGTTTTCCAGCGCCATTTGATAATCAGCAGCACTGATTGTAGCACCACCAATTTCACCCACCGCACGGTTACCACCTTGGTTAAACAAAGCGAGAACAGCGTCATAAGGGATCAAGAATCCCAGCATTCCAATTCCTAGCAAAATCAAGGCTACAAATAAAAGCCATTGAATAGACCGTATCTTTCCGAGCACCGCCATAGTAGTACTGTTAAATTTTTGAGACCGCGAATATACGCAGGTTTAATGACTTATGAAATAGTTATTGATCGATCGTGCGAATATCTACCATTTCCACCCTCGATTTGCTCACTTTTAGCATGCGCAACGTGTATTTGCCAATGCTTACAACGTCGTTCTGTTGTGGAATTTCCTCCGTGTGGTGAATGATCATCCCACCTAGTGTATCGTAATCGTCGCTCTCAGGAAGCGATAAATCGTATTCCTGATTCAAGTAATCAATTTCAAGACGCGCCGAAAATTGATAATGCCCTTCATCAATCACCGATTCGATCATCTCTTCGGTGTCATGCTCATCCTCAATATCACCAAAAATCTCTTCCACGATGTCTTCAATGGTGAGAATTCCGCTGGTGCCACCATATTCATCCACCACTACAGCAATGTTTCGTTTTTTCTTGATGAAGTTTTCAAGCACCTCATTCGCCGACATAGGTTCTGGAATGATTAGGGCAGGCATCAAAATGCTTTTAATAGATTCCGGTCGCTTGAAAATATCGCGCACATGCACATACCCAATAATATTGTCAATGGTCCCCCGGTAAATAACAACTTTCGATAGGTTGGTTTCCAAAAAGAGCTTCTTGAGGTCTTCCACACTATCCTCAATGTCCATGGCAATCACTTCTTTCCGCGGCACCAAACAATCACGCGCTTTCAACTGAGAGAAATCAAGGGCGTTTTGCAGAATCTGAATTTCATGTTCCAACTCCTGGTCGGGGTGCATGTTTTGTGTAACTTCCTTTAGGTAGTGGTCTAGGTCTATGGCTCCGAAGGCAGCTCGCTCGCTGGATGTATCCGCGCGCAGTACGTATCGAATGAACCCCTTACTAATCCAAGTAATGAAGAAAGATGGAATGAGTAAGATATAGTATATGACCAACAAAGGAACCGCCAAGGCATTGAGCCATTTGTTCGGGTTTAGACGGAAAATGGACTTGGGCAAAAACTCCGCAGTAAAGAGAATCAACAAGGTCGATAAAAACGTTTGAAACGT
>JBJOIB010000080.1:0-3231 GCA_046047375.1 Bacteroidota bacterium | reverse complement strand
AGGTAGCGGTGTAGCCGAAGTTATCGGCCGTAGATCCCGAATAGGTTGAAAAGATGAGGGCTGGATCGATGACTGTTGTCCATTTCGGATTGGGCTGCTCTTTGAAACCGAACGTAAGGGTATTTCCCTTGAGTTGGTAATGACAGCCGATGGGAATGTTGCGATCGTTTTTGATTTGCCAGGCCACCGGGGCTTGTTCCACCACGGCGTTGACAGAGGTCTGCACGATGAGGCGCTCATCTTCCAGGCGCAGCGCTTCCATTCCGCGGTACACGAGCGCCACATCAGCGGAGCGCGCACCGGCGTGAAGGATGAGATCGTATTTGAGCACCATATCGAGCGTATAGAGCTTCAGATCGATGTTTGGATAGAGGTTTTTCAGCGTGATTTCCTCGTATCCTGCCACATTTCCGCGCCAGTAGCGTTGGTCAGATCCGATGAAAAAGTTGAACCTTGTATCGGAGGGCAGGTTGTATTGAACCTCAGGCACTTGGCTGTTTTGAAACGCCACTTCGTACACATGTCCGCTCAGGCGCGTCTCGTTCAGAAAATCATTTGGGTTGAGGCTGGAACCATGCACTTGTGCCACTGGAGCGAGGTCGATGAAATGCCAGCGCAGCGCCTGTTTTTCCACCCATAGTTGTCCCCCTCCCAGTTCAGCGCGCGCCACAACCTGTTCAGGCCATTGTCCATCGTTTTTGACAAAGGTAAAGCCTTGTTGCGCCGAAGCGTTATGGAAGCCGGCGACAAGGATAGCGCAAAGGGTGATGAGCCACAGTCTCATGCTGTGAAGATACAAATTTGTGGGGGAAAACGTTTCGGGTATTTTACGCGCTGTTTGGGGCGAAAAAAACTGTTATCCGCAAAGTTGCCCACGGGCTACTGGCGGGGGGTTGGGAGGTATTGAACGAGCTAGAGGAGAAAATCATCAGACCAGTTGAAGAAGAAACGCAAGTGATTTTTTTTTTGCGTATCGATCAACCAAGCACAATGCAATTTCGACTTCAAAAACAGCAGGAAACTTTCATTTTCGCTGGCCCATGACGAATGATCACGAACATGAAAACACTTTGCTTTAACAAAACCATTTTTCGATTTAACTCAAAATGCTTTCACCATCCGATCAGGTAAAAAAAGAATCATTCGAAAACGAGTATATCAAAGACAAACACGTGGTTGCTCCATATAGAGGTGCCTAAACCTTCACTGACCACTCCCACCCCATTTCCCTTTTTCCCTTTTTCCGCTACATTTACCCAAACGATTGCGCCATGTATGTCCAACGCCGGTTTCCCTTCAAGAGTGTCTTGATATGGACCAAAAGAGAGCTTATATTCTTTACCATTCTTTCGTTGATTTTCACGATCGCTTTCGAGCTGTTAGGACTCAAGTGGTTGCAGGTTCCGCTTGCTCCGGTGGGCATGATAGGCACTGCCGTGGCGTTTATGGTGGGTTTTCAGAACAACGCTGCGTACGACCGCATTTGGGAAGCCAGGAAGGTGTGGGGCGGTATCGTGAATACATCTCGTTCGTTTATCATTACGGTGAAAGACAGTTTTTATATTCACAACACGACGGCTGCCGCCGATGAATCGGAAGCGTTGAAGGCCATAGCGCACCGACACGTGGCGTGGCTCACAGCGTTGCGGTATGCGTTGCGGACCAGGAAATCGTGGGAGACATCGTATGACGATATGCACAAAAAGGTATCCTTCGCCTACAACGTTCCTGAGTTCACCACTTCGCTTGAAAGCGAGTTGGAGCGGCATCTCTCCAAAGAAGAGTTTGACTATGTGATGTCGATGGAGAACAAGCCCAACGCCATCATCAGCCTGCAATCAAAGCATTTGCGGCAGCTTACCGACGAGAAAAAGCTTTGGGATTTCTCCTTGTTGAATTTGCAGACCATGTTGAAAGAGCTCACCGAGCAGCAGGGCAAGGCCGAGAGGATCAAGAACTTCCCCTACCCCAAGCAGTATGGCAGCATTGGCTATCACTTCGTGCATATTTTCATGTGGCTCTTGCCCATGGCCATCATTCCGTCGTTTGCTGAAATGGGCGCTAGCATCATGGATACCTATCCTTTGGTGGGGCAGTATTTTATTTGGCTGAGCGTGCCGTTTACCACCATCGTAATCTGGGTTTTCAATACCATGTTGCGCATCGGTTTAGCGGGCGAAAATCCGTTTGAGGGCTCCCCCAACGACATTCCCATTTCGAACATCTCGCGCGGCATCACCCGCGATATCTTGCAGTTGATTGACGAAGATCCGGCGAACATCCCACCACCGTTTGAGAACATCAACCACGTGCAGATGTAACCCTTGTCGAACCTTATTATTCCTACTCCCCGACCTCAATAAACGGCACAAGCTGTTCGCCGTTTGTGCATACAATCTTGATAAATACCGTAAAAATACGGTGCAAAAATTCGCCTTCCCTTTCGTATTTTGGCTTCGTGAATAAAGCGCAATTGCTTCACACAACCATTGATACTACTGCAAGAGAATTCAACAGGAATGTAAGGTATTGTTTGGGTGTGGGATGCTGGTTGGGCGGGATTCACATAACTTTCGGTTAACATATAGCCGGAATAAACGCACCAGGTGAGTTTAGCCCGCCATTTTGGGGGTGTTATAACACCTTGGTGAGTTTAGCCGGTTGTTAGCGACAATTAAAAAACAATGAAAAGAACAATTACACTATTATTGACGGTATTGACATTTAATAGCTTCAGTCAATCAATTACTGTCGAACTTGATACAACTCAAACTTTACAGGATTCAGATGCAGGTTCAGTAGCCTATGCTGATATAGATCTGGATGGCGATAATGACCTTCTAATTACTGGAACTGGACCAATAGGTGTTACTTCAACCCTGTACGAAAATGATGGTAGTGGAAACTTCACTGCAGTGTCCCTACCAGCTATAGTAAATGTATATAATGGTGCTGCTGAATTTGCAGACGTTGACAGTGATGGAGATATGGATTTAATGATGACTGGTAATACCAGCTCGCCGAGTGCAACAGCCAATTTATACATCAATGATGGCACAGGGAATTTTACCATTTCGTCAGGCACTCCATTCGAAGCATCCAATTCTGGTGATATTGATTTTGGAGATATCGATGGAGATAACGATCTAGATTTAATAATGACAGGGAAGGATGCTTCAGGTAATGTCTTTTCAAAGTTATACACGAATAATGGTACAGGCTCATTCACAC
>JBJOIB010000079.1:0-9092 GCA_046047375.1 Bacteroidota bacterium | reverse complement strand
CTTCGTGTACGGTACGACATCAACCGTCTAAAAACAAGTGAATTAGCTGAATTGCTCGCCAAAGCTGGATATCCGCCTGAGTTGCGACAAACAGGTACCAAGACAAAGCCCAAAAAAGATTTCAAACTCGTAGCTCAAATAGGAGTTGCGGGCTTTTGTTTTGGCAATATCATGCTTTTCAGCTTTCCTGAATACCTAGGCGCTGATACCGTTGAAAAGGAATTTCAACATTTGTTTGGCTACCTCAACTTTGCGCTATCGCTCCCTATTCTGTTCTATTCGGGATGGTCGTACATCACATCCGCTTTTAGCGCCGTGCGAAACAAAACGGTCAACTTGGATGTACCCATCACCATTGGAATCCTAGCCATTTTTCTCCGATCGGCCTTTGAAGTTATAAGCGGCCACGGAGCGGGGTACTTCGATTCTTTGGCCGGACTGATTTTCTTTCTATTGATTGGACGATGGTATCAGGCGCGCACATACAAGATCCTTTCTTACGACCGCGATTACAAGAGCTACTTCCCCATTGCTGTGCAGCGAAAAACAGCGCATGGAGAGGTCTTCACTCCTATTTCGGAATTGACCCCAGGTGACGAGATTGTCATCCACCACCGAGAAATCATTCCTGCCGATGGTGTTATAGCAGAAGGACAAGGAACTATAGACTACAGTTTCGTAACTGGGGAAGCAGACCACATCAAGCTCTCGGCAGGACAGGCAGTTCAAGCAGGGGGTCGACAAATGGGGCCAGCAATCACCGTGCGGGTAGAAACACCTGTGGAACAGAGCAAGCTAACACGTTTGTGGAATTCGGAGGCCTTCAATAAAGATTTGAAAGATACCGTGCAAAATCCGGTAGATCGTATTTCCAAGAATTTCACTGCAGCTGTGCTTATCATAGCCGCTGCTGCTTTTATTTATTGGTTCCCGAAAAATGAATCCATAGCATGGCACGCGCTTACAGCAACGCTCATCGTGGCTTGTCCTTGCGCCCTAGCGCTTACCCTGCCGTTCACATTTGGAAGTTCCATGCGGATATTCGGGAAACAGGGCATGTACCTAAAAAATGCCGGTATCATTGAGAGCATGTCGCGCCTCAAAAAGCTCGTTTTCGACAAAACAGGAACACTCACACGCGCCAATGATTACCGCGTTGAATGGCGCGGGAGATCACTCTCCGAGCTAGAATTGAGCATGGTTGTTTCTGCCACCGATCAGAGTGCGCACCCGTTGAGCAGGGCCATCAGCAAAATTTACCGAAACAACCGTGTACAGGTTGACTTTTTTGAAGAATTCGAGGGGAAAGGAATTCGCGCCACATGCAACACTAGCAGCATTCAAATTGGAAGTGGCAAGTGGGTAGGTGCTGCTCACTCGCAGGATGGTGGCACGCATGTTTACGTAAGCATCAACGAGGAATTGGCGGGATACTTCTCCATTGAAAAACCTCTGAGAGAAGGGTTAGCGCACGAATTGGATCGACTGGGCAAAGCGTACGAAATTCACCTTCTAAGTGGTGATAATGCATCAGAAAAAGAGCGATTTGCCCCGTACTTTCCCGTCGAAAACATGTCGTTCAACCAATCTCCTGAAGATAAGATGCGCGCCATTGAGCAGTTGAAGCTAACGGGAGCCTGTGCCATGGTTGGGGATGGACTGAACGATGCTGGAGCTTTAAAAGCCGCTGACTTCGGAATAGCCGTGGTGGATGATTTGTATGCCTTTTCCCCTGCTTGCGATGCCATCATGCATGCAGGTGCGCTAAGTCGCCTGGATAACGTGCTCAGCTTTGCCAAGCAGGCCATGCATACCGTGCGGTGGAGCTTTGTGATATCCTTTGTGTACAACGTGGCCGGATTAAGCTTCGCCGTTCAAGGAATGCTCACTCCACTGGTAGCAGCGATTTTGATGCCTCTGAGCTCAGTAACTGTGGTTGTATTCACCATTTCCCGCTCTCACTGGCAAGCTTCAAAGTTAGGATTGACGGGGTCTGTAGCAAATACTGACAAATCTCAGATATAGTCGTGACGGCAGTCACGAGTGGGCAAGTCATCCTTTTTGACATTTGTTCACAATTGAAGTAAGATCGTGCAAATACTCTTTTTACTCATAGCAGCAAGTCTAGTAGTCGCAGGTGGATTTCTCGCCGCCTTCCTCTGGGCCATCCGCAACGGACAGTTCGACGATGATGTTACGCCGTCTATGCGAATGCTGAACGACCAACCAAAACCACAAAGCCAAAACAGCGAAAACAGCGAATCATGAAAATTGAGAAGTTTCAGTATGACAACCAGATTGTCAAAATGTTCCTCTATGCCAGCATAGTGTTTGGTATCGTAGGAATGTTAGTGGGCCTTACCGCCGCATTGCAAATCTTTTTACCACAGTTGAACGGCGGAATTCCGTGGCTCACCTTCGGTAGAATTCGTCCGTTGCATACCAATGCCATTATTTTTGCATTTGTAGGTAACGGCATTTTCGCTGGGGTATATTACTCGTTGCAGCGATTGCTAAAAACCAGAATGTATTCTGATACCTTGAGTCGTATCAACTTCTGGGGATGGCAGTTGATCATCGTAGCCGCAGCGGTTACCCTTCCACTTGGAATCACCACCAGTAAGGAATACGCTGAATTGGAATGGCCTATTGATATAGCCATCGCGCTGATTTGGGTGGTATTTGGATGGAATATGTTCGCAACCATCTTAAAGCGAAGAGAACGCCATCTCTATGTAGCCATTTGGTTTTACATCGCCACCTTTGTCACTGTGGCCGTGTTGCACATATTCAACTCGTTTGAGTGGCCTGTGCACTTGTTCAAGAGTTATTCGGCATACGCTGGTGTGCAGGATGCCTTGGTGCAGTGGTGGTACGGACACAATGCGGTGGCATTCTTCCTCACCACACCTTACTTGGGGTTGATGTACTACTTCGTACCTAAGGTTGCTAACCGTCCTGTCTACTCATACAAGCTCTCTATCATTCACTTTTGGGCATTGATCTTCCTATACATCTGGGCAGGTCCTCACCACTTGCTTTACACTTCATTGCCAGGATGGGCGCAGTCATTGGGAACCGTATTCTCTGTTATGCTCATTGCTCCATCATGGGGAGGTATGTTGAACGGATTGCTCACGCTTCGCGGTGTTTGGGACAAAGTTCGCGACGAGCCTATCTTGAAGTTTTTTGTGGTAGCTATTACAGCTTACGGTATGTCTACGCTTGAAGGACCACTTCTTTCTTTGAAGAGCATCAACGCTATATCTCACTACACCGACTGGACCATTGCGCACGTGCACATTGGTGGATTGGGTTGGAATGGTTTCTTGACCTTCGGTATGATTTACTTCTTGATTCCGAAGATGTTCAACACCAAATTGTACAGTAAAAAATTGGCCAATATTCACTTTTGGATTGGCACCATGGGGATACTTTTCTACGCCCTGCCTATGTACTGGTCTGGCTTTACCCAAGCCATGATGTGGAAGCAATTCCGTCCAGAAGGTATGTTGTTGTATCCAAACTTCCTTGAGACTGTTATTCAGCTGAAACCGATGTATGCCTTGCGCGCCTTAGGTGGAGCTCTTTACCTCACTGGAGCGTTGATTATGATTTACAACGTGATTGCTACTGTTCGCTCAGGTTCATTTGTGAAAAACGAAGATGCTGAAGCTCCTGCGCTTGAAAAACACTACGAAAAGCACGCTGGTGAAGGCTGGCACCGTTGGATTGAGCGCCGCCCAGTTCAAATGCTGATTTGGAGTTTGGTAGTAATCCTGATTGGAGGAATCGTAGAAATAATCCCTACCATCTTGGTTAAAACCAATATTCCAACCATTGCTTCGGTTCAACCTTATACCCCGCTTGAATTAGAAGGAAGAGACATCTACATTCGCGAAGGTTGTAACAACTGCCACAGCCAGATGGTTCGTCCGTTCCGCGATGAAGTTGAACGTTACGGCGAGTATTCGAAAGCCGGTGAGTTTGTGTATGACCACCCATTCTTGTGGGGTTCTAAGCGCACTGGTCCTGATTTGCATCGTGTTGGTGGTAAGTACCCTGATAGCTGGCACTTCAACCACATGTTGGATCCAACATCTATGTCGCCGGGATCGCTTATGCCTCCATACCCATGGTTGTTTGAAGATGAGCTCAATACTTCATACACTGAAGCTAAAATTGGTGCGATGCGCAAGCTGGGCGTTCCTTACAAAGAAGACTATGAGGCTGAAGCGTTGGCTGATTTGGAAAAACAACAATTGGCTATTCAGGCCAGCTTGAAGAATGACAAACTGGAAATTCCGGCGAACTCAGAAATCATAGCTCTGATTGCCTACTTGCAACGTTTGGGAACCGACATCAAGAAAGCTCCAGCGGAGGGTCAATTAACTTCTAATCAGTAAGCCATGTTGAAGTTCATCAAACACCACATGACGTCGATAGATGGAATAGAAATGTATCCGATAGTTTCATTCCTCATCTTCTTCACCTTCTTCATACTGCTTTTTATGTATGTCATGAAGATCCAAAAGTCGACAGTTACAGAACTGGCTCAACTTCCTTTAAACGACGAACCTGTAGAACCAACACAAAATAATCGCCATGAAACCAATCAATAAGTTCGCAACAATGCTCTTGCTGGCGTCACCTATATTCGCCTCAGCGCAAGAAGCCGCAACAGAAATCACTACCTCTCCGGCAGTGGAGGCTGCGGGCACTCATTACGGTTTACCAGATTCAGTTTGGTTGGGCATCTTCATGTCGTTCGCAGTGCTTTTTACGGTGATCATCGTAACCATCAACACCACCATTCGGAACCTCGCAGAAACATCTGAATTGTGGCGTCCAAAGAAAACCACACTCATGCTGATTGCTTTGCTAGCATCTTCGCAAACGTTCGCTCAAGAAGCAACGGCCGAGGCTGCAGAGGTGTTTAGTTTATCAGACACAGCCTTCTGGGGAATGGCAGCTGCAGTAGCCTTTCTAGCCTTTTACACCGTCCTACAGTTGGGCGTTTTGCGGGGATTGACCCAGAAAATCTCAGGGGTGAATTCTGAAGAGCCCGCCTATGCAGAAAGCGTTCGCAAAGAGACTGTGTTCAGCAAAGCATGGGACATCCTTAACGGTCACGTGGCTATTGAGAAAGAGAAAGATATCATGCTCGACCACAACTACGATGGTATTCGCGAGCTCGATAACCAGTTGCCACCGTGGTGGAAGTACGGATTCTATTTTACCATTGTAGTAGGAATCATATACCTTATCAACTACCACGTTACTTACACAGGTTTAACACAAGAACAGGAGTATGAAGCTTCCGTAATAGAGGCTGAAGCCGCAGTTGCTGCTTACCTGGCAGCCGCTTCACTCAATGTAGACGAAACCAGCGTGGTTTTTGAAGCTACCGATGAACGTGTTAACGGCGGAAAATCCATCTACATGGAAAAATGCAAGGTATGTCATGGTGATGCCGGACAAGGAGGCGTAGGCCCTAACCTTACGGATGCTTACTGGTTGCACGGTGGTACCATCAACGATGTTTTTAAAACAGTGAAATACGGTGTTCCTGCTAAGGGTATGCAATCATGGAAAGCACAGCTCTCCCCTACCCAAATCCAGAATGTGTCTACCTATATTATGACAATGCAGGGAACCAATCCAGCCAATCCGAAAGAGCCTCAAGGTGAATTATTTGCACCTGCTGCCTCTGAAGAAACAGCCGCTCCATCAGATTCAACTGGCGTTGCACAACCAACAGAACCGGCAGCGGAGCCAGCAACGGCTGAGTTAGTAGAATAACATTATAGTATATTACCATGCGCACCGAAGAAGAAGAAGAATCAAGTTTTAGAGATGCCATCTCTACTGTAGACAAGCAAGGGAAACGCGTTTGGGTTTACCCTAAAAAGCCAGGAGGTAAGTTTTTCAACTGGCGAAAAATTGTAAGCTATGTGCTACTTGCCCTTTTGTTTACAGCACCGTTTATAAAAATTGGTGGAGAGCCTCTTCTTCTTCTGAATGTACTTGAAAGAAAGTTTGTAATCATGGGTCGGGTGTTTTGGCCTCAAGACACCCACCTTTTCCTCCTTGGCATGATCACCATGGTGGTGTTCGTGATTGTTTTCACCGTGGTATATGGCCGTATTTTCTGCGGGTGGATCTGTCCACAAACCATCTTTATGGAGATGGTGTTTCGTCGCATTGAATATTGGATTGAAGGCGATGCAGCGCACCAGCGCAAGCTCAACAACGGACCGTGGAATGGCGAGAAAATTAGAAAGAAAGCCTTCAAACTGAGCATCTTCTTTTTGATCTCCTTCTTCATTTCGAATATCTTTCTCGCCTACATCATCGGAAGTGATGCACTTCTTGAAATCATTACGGATGATCCTTCAAATCACGTGGGTGGACTTTTGGGCATCCTCGTTTTCACTCTTATCTTCTTCTTTGTTTTCGCCCGTCTGAGGGAACAAGTCTGCACCACCATCTGTCCGTACGGACGTTTGCAAGGAGTACTCCTCGACCGCGATTCTATTGTAATTGCTTACGACAAGGTGCGTGGCGAAAACCGTTCAAAATTCCGCAAAGGTGAAGACCGCAGCGCTGTTGGAAAAGGTGACTGTATCGACTGCAATGCCTGCGTTGTGGTTTGTCCGACCGGAATCGACATCCGCAATGGGACACAGCTGGAGTGCATTAACTGTACGGCTTGCATTGATGCCTGCGATCATATTATGGATAGTATCGGCTTACCTGCCGGATTGATACGCTACGCCAGTGAGAACAACATCGTCAATAAAGAGAAAAAATTCAAGTGGACGACGCGAGCCAAGGCTTACACGGCTGTTTTAGGTGTACTCTTATTGATTCTCACCGGTCTGATCATTGTTCGTTCTGAAGTAGAAACCAGTATTTTACGTACTCCGGGCATGACGTATCAGGATGAAGGAAACGGAATGTACTCCAACTTGTACAACTACAAGGTGGTCAATAAAACGAATCGCACCTTTGAAGTTTCGTTCAAGTCAATGACCGATTTTGCTGCGATTGAATTGGTGAACGACACAACCATTGTTGAAAAACAAGGAATCGTAGAAGGGGTTTTCTTTGTTCACATCGATGAAGACCACCTTGAGGCTACAAAAACAGAAATCGAAATTGGCGTTTATGAGGGAGATAAACTCATAGAAACCGTGAGCACCAATTTCATGGGACCATTCAAATCAAAAAAATAAAGCCATGAAATTCAACTGGGGACATGGATTAACCATCGTAATTACTGCATTTGTGCTACTGATGGGATTTATGGCGTACAACGTCATGCAAATACAGTTTGATCTGGTAGAAGAAGATTACTACGCTCGCGAGCTAGCGCACCAAGATCACATCAACAGTGTGCAGAATGCGAAAGAAACAGGTGCTTTGCCAGAAATGGTCATCACAGAATCATCGGCTTTATTTTCCTTTGATGCGGTGTATGCTGGCAGCACTGGTGAACTATACTTTTACAATCCTGTAGAGAAAGAAAACGACCGCCGAGTTCTTTTCACTCTTGAGGAAAACACGGATGTAGCTGTTGATCTGCAACAACTTCCAGCCACCTTCTACCACGTGAAGATCACCTGGAAACAAGAAGGCCGATCTTTCTACCACGAAACCGAATTGCACAAATGATTTGGACAGGCCTAACACTCGGCTTATTGTCAGGGCTGCACTGCGTGGGCATGTGCGGGCCTTTGGTGTTGGCACTTCCTACCTTTGATGGAAAAAAGGGCAGCCGTTGGGTGAACATGCTCAACTACCACTTAGGCCGAGGTGTCATGTACGCCACTTTAGGCGGTTTGATAGGGTTGGTAGGACAAGGAATCGAGCTCTTCACTTTTCAACGTTCAGTGGCAGTAATAGGTGGCATCATGATGATATTGTTGGCACTTCTTCCCGCTTTAGCCAATCGAATCGCATTACCTTCTTCTATGGCAAAAGAAATAAACGCCTTGCGCCAATCCATGATTGTTAAGTTACGCGGCGGGAACACATTTGCCTGGTTCGGTCTTGGAGCTTTGAATGGTATGTTGCCATGTGGTGCGCTTTATTTCGCATTAGCAGCAGCCCTTACGGTCGGCAATTGGGCTGGAGGAGCATTGTTCATGCTTCTATTTGCTTCTGGAACAACCTTGTTTTTACTCAGTCTGCAGTTCATCAAAAACCGGTTTTCGACCGGATTGTTGAAATTCCAGAAATACATGCCTTGGGCCATGGCATTGGTTGGCATCCTACTGGTTTTGAGAGGTATGGATCTAGGAATACCCTACCTATCCCCTTCTCACACCATCGCGATGGGAGTTCAGGAGTGCCATTGACATCTGCCGCGTGATGCGCCTTAATTCAAGAGCAGCTTAACCGCGGCCTCCAACTGTTTATCCTTGCCTAGCGTCACACTATTCGGATCGTTGGCCACTTTTACGTCTGGCTCAAGTTGTTTGTTTTCGAGGTAATCACCTTCTGTATCAACCATTCCTACCTGAGGAATTCCGAAAACAACTCCATTTTGAAGACCTTCCCACCAAACGGCTGTTCCTGTTCCGGGCACAGGCATACCTACCAATTTTCCAATGCGCAAAGCGCGATAGGTGTATGGAAACATGTGGGCATCGCTGTAGTTGCTTTCATTCATCACTACGGCAGAAGGCTTGGTCCATTTAAACTGCGGCTCGTTTCCTAAATTTTGTCCGCGCGGCATCATGGTAATATACTGCTCACCTGAGAGAAAAGTAGCCAAATCATCGTGGAGCCAGCCACCGCCATTGAATCGGGTATCTACAATCAGTGCTTTAGCTGTAAAATGCTGACCAAGAGCTTCTTCGTAAACAACACGGTAGCTTCTGTCATCCATGCCACGAACGTGCACGTAGCCAATTTGACCCTGCGATGCCTCTTCAACAATTTTTCTACAGTTTTCCACCCATCGCTTGTACATCAGTTCGTTTTCTTGCCCGAGCGAGATAGGCTTTACCACTTCATCCCAGCGCTGTTTGGTTGCCGGGTCATACAAACTTAGAAGCGTGTTCACACCTGCCTTTCTGTTGAGC
>JBJOIB010000078.1:0-3458 GCA_046047375.1 Bacteroidota bacterium | reverse complement strand
CAAGTCGTACTTCAAACGGGCAATCATCTGATCTACGTTCTCTGCGTAGCCGTACTTTACTTGTCCCCATGAGGTAATCCCCGGGCGCACTTTCTGAAGGTGTCGATAATGCGGCGCGCGTGCCATGATGCGATCGATGTAATACTGGCGTTCCGGCCGTGGTCCCACTAGAGCCATCTCGCCCCGCAACACATTGATAAACTGAGGTAACTCATCTAAGCGGGTTTTCCGCAGAAAACGACCTATACGTGTGATGCGGCTGTCTGTAGCACTCGACAATTGAGGTCCATCTTTCTCGGCATCCGACACCATGGTGCGGAATTTAATAATGTTGAAAGGTCTGCCATGAATGCCTATTCGCTCTTGAACAAAGAAAACGGGACCTGGAGAACTCAACTTCACCAACAACCCGAGTACCAGGTACACCGGACTTAACAGGATCACTGCAATGGCGGAAAATACAATATCCATCAGACGCTTCAACGAAAACTGCCACGCAGGCATTATTTCATTGTTGATTTGGATAAGCGGGGTGCCGAAAATGGAAGTCATTTTCACCGATCCCCGAAGGATGTCGTGAATGTCAGGAATGATCTTTACCATAACATCTTCTCCCTCCAGGATATTGAGGATTCTCGAAATCTCCTTGTAATCTGATGATTCTATGGCCAGAAGTACCTCTTCAACCTTCTTCTTCCGAATCAATTGGGGCAAGTCATCGAACTTCCCGAGACACGGCATGTAATTCGACAGTAAATCGTCTTTCCCATTGACCCGAACAAAACCAACAAAGTGGTAGCCCGGACTTTTCTTGAGCGACAGAATTTCATCGTACATCTGCATCGCCCGATCGCTGCCTCCAACCACGATTGTGTTGAAGCCCAATTCACCGCGGTGAATGCTCTTCACCGTGCGCGTTGTCAAGAACAAACGCAAGGCAACCGTTAAACCGAAATGTGAGGCAAATAACACGACCAGCGATTGATAATAGTTTCTGTAAGTGACGATCTCGTCGTCCAAAATCAATACAAAGAAGATGATCAATACCCCAACTGTCGACGTCCATAATGTTTGTCCCAGTTCTTTTAAACGATGCCTTCTATAGATCTGATTGTATTGGCCGCCCATGGCATAGAGCAGAATCCAAAACAACGGAATGATGAGAAGGCCGAGAAAAAAATTGGTATCGAACTCCAGTGGAAGCTGAAATCCAAATTTGCTGGATTCGAGCACTTTTTTCCTGAAAGCATAAAGAATGATCCATGCCGCTGAGGCGCTAAACCAATCTGCTAACAGGTATTTCAGTACTTGAGCCCTTCTGTTCATTCGAAGTGAATCAGTTTGATGTTGTCAAGGTAAAGCGCTGATTCATCAACATTGGTATCGCGAATCATCTCAAAAAACAGCTCGAAATAATTGGCGTTTGCATACCCTGACGTTATGGCCGTGGTTTCGATGTAGATTTTATTCCATTGAGCCACACCGGTCTCATCTACCGTGTTGTTTAACACCATCAGGTATTCTTTTTCAGCAGAGGCAGATGTTACCGCATACAAACCTACCGCGAACGAATTGTTGGATTTGTAATTCATTTCCAACCACGACAACTTGTTAGCCGGTAGCTCAAACTGTTGCTCATTAGACACTATGCGCAAAACACTGGTTCCGTCTAAAAGCAGACCTTCTCCGCAACCGTTGCCCTCAAATACGTGAAGCTGATTGGTGATGCGGTTCATGGTGGATTGCGAACTGGATTCTGCGGTAAAAATGCAGCCTTGTTCAAAATCCTCAGCATTCACAATGACCAAATTCTCTCTGTAGGCGAATGACGGACGAATTGTGTCTTTCTCCAAAGGCCGCATATCGACCGTAACGTTGTAAGGCTCTATAAACGGATAAACCTTTCTCGTACTGGCAATGCCGTTGTTCTTGATGCCCGCGCGCAAACTTATTTCAACTTCACCGTCGGCAATGATGGGAACCACACAGGGAACTTCAAATGCTCCCAAGAATTCTGCACCCGCGTATACCCAAATCTCTGAAAACTTCTCGGAGGCCGATCCTTCAGATGGATAGCTCGTGGTGAACGTGTAATCATCGATAACTAAGTAAGCAGGAAGGGGCTCTTCAGGATTGATTAGGTCACAAGAGACCATAAACAGACAGGCTGCAATGTAAGAGAGTTGTTTCGTTGTCTTCATGGCTCAGTTGTCCCAAACGGGACGCGAAATTACAAATATCTTTCGCTTAACGTTTGAAAACGATCTTCACACTCTTTAACGGTGCTAGCACAATAAAAGTATAAGCGCGTGCAAATAATTGGTATCTCCCTGATTATCAGGCAAAATAAGCAATCAAAGCAACGACAATAAGAATGGCTACGACGAGAAGAGCAATTTTCGCTGCACTGTACGGACGGTCTCCCACCACCTTTCCTGTTTGTCCGTTGATAAGAAAGGTGTACGATTTGTTCTTGAAGCGATAGGCGCTCACGTAAACCGGAAGGAGCAAGTGCTTGAACGTTAAATCGTTGTATTCAGAATCTATGGAGTGAATGCGTTGTCTGTCGCCACCAATATCAGCTCCTACCAAGGAGTATATGGTTGCATCCATCTTCTTTTTCGCTCCTGAAAAGCTATCTTCCAGTCCAATGTTATAGCTTTCTACCACGTAGCCGCGAAGGTAATCATCCGTGAAGGGGCGAATATCTGCCAGGTTCCACGGCTGCAGTGCGTCCAACTTCGCATCCGGGAGCGCTGTATGGGCCACCATCACCACATCGTCAAAAAAATGCTCTACCGATCCCGAAGCAGGATACCAATCGGTCTCCACACGCGTTCTATGTCGCACTTCACTTTTCCCGTTCACAGTTACGGAATACGGTTCGGTCACCGTGCGGTCGATTCCCCGTTCCCCGCGATAAAACGATCGGGTTTGTGCATCGAAAGTCCAAAAAGGCAAATAGATTCCTTTCACCTTATCAGGCAGGTTCTGCATCTTCTTCAAATCACCGGGGGCAAACCACAACCCATTCAACCACGAGCGGTACTTTTCGAGTGCCATCCGCTTATCAATGGTAAATGGAACCACGGCTTGTGGCTGAAGTTGGTCTATTTTCGTAGCATCTTTTGTGAGCAAATGTCCGCCGCAAAACATGCATTCTTTACCAACATTCGACGCTTCGAAAGGATTAACCGCGCCACACGTGGAACATTCAAGGGTTTCTACCACTGAGGTAGGCACCTTTGCTGCTTCGGTTCGCAGGTATTCGTTGAGATCGAGTTCCTCAACCTCCACAACTGCGTCTACTATTTCATTGCGTGTATCGCAGTAATTGCATACCAGAAAAGAGGTGCCGGCTTTATAACTCAGCTCTGCACCACAATTGCTGCAATGCAAACGCTTAACACCTTCGGCTGCTTGTTCTACTTCTGCCGCCATACGAACTTATGCATTAG
>JBJOIB010000077.1:0-6488 GCA_046047375.1 Bacteroidota bacterium | reverse complement strand
CGCGGATTTATGTGGTTTTCTTTTTCCGGAAAAAGACAACATACAACGTTCCTAAAAGCAAGTAGGGGATGGCCATCAGGTACAAGATGCCGCTATTAAGGCCGCGGGCTAATCCGCCTTGTTCTGCAGAATCTTCTGCTACAGCCTTACACATCACGCACTGCGCATCTGCACCAAGGGCGATGAGGAGTAGGAGGGTGAGAACAAATAGAACCTTCTGCTTCATGGGCTCAAAGGTAAGGAATTAAAAGGGTGCGTAGGGGTAAAAGGGTTGAATCATGAGGTAAACGATTACCCCTGTGGCGGTAACATAAACCCAGAGAGGGAAGGCGTACCGAACGAGTTTTCTGTGTTTTTGAACCATCCCAGCGTAGCCATAAGCGAAGGCATACAATACCAAAGGGACGATGATGGCTGAGAGAGCGATGTGAGTGATGAGAATGAAAAGATAGATTCCCCGATTGCCCGCTTCAGCCGGGTATGGCGTTTCGCTGCAAGTGTAGTGGAACACGATGTACGACACCAAGAAAAGGGCACTGAGCACCATCGCCGTCGACATTAGTTTCTTATGTAGGGCTAAGTTTTTCTGTTTAATAGCCACCAGAGCGGAGATGAGCAAAAGAAAGCAGCTTCCGTTGAGCACAGCGTTTAATAATGGAAGCGCATATAGCGCATTCATGGTTGATTCGCTGAAATCAGGGGTTGGGATATAGCGCAGCAGAGTTACTACCACTGGAACAACCAAGCTGATTGTTACAATGACGTTGCGCAGAGCCTTATTGTTTTGCGTCAGTTGAAGGAGAGTCATACGAATGTATCAGGAGTTTAATATCTTCAAACAGTTGATCTACTTCTTTTGTTGATGTTCCATCGTAATATCCACGTATATGGCTTTCGCGGTCAATGAGCACGAGGTTATCTGAATGGAAAAAGCCTCCAGCTGCCGTATCTGATTCGAGGGCAGTCATGAAATAGCCGTAACGTGCCTGATCGTACAGCTCTTCTTTGTTGCCGGTTACAAAGTTCCAGTTGGTGAGATTAGCGCCGATGCGTTCAGCGTATTCCTTCAAGATAGCAGGTGTATCGTGTTCAGGGTCGACGGTGTGAGATAAAAATTTGATTTGCGAGCTCATACCTTCCTTGTCTACCATGGTTTGTAGCCGGGCCATTTGGCTCGACATGACCGGACAAATGGTAGGACAGGTAGTAAAGAAGTAATCTGTTACATAGATTGTTCCTTTGTAATCGCGATGCGAGATGGGTAGGCTATCTTGGTTCAAGAATACAAAACCGGGCACCACGAAATGAACAGTGTCTACGACTTGCACCCCTGAAGAATCTTTGCTCAAAGAAACATCGTGATCGCCGAAATAGGGCAGTTCGCGATGTTCGTCGGCCTGATCATTTCCGATAGGTGTGCATGCACCGAAAAGGAATGCAAGGCTAATGATTGCTGCTACGTTTTTTTTCTTCATAGCGCTTTATATCGATTTCTTTTTTGAGCAAGGCGATATCTTCGATGGCGTCCTGCATTTGTTCTTCCAAGTTAGCGTTGTACTCTCCCCGAATGTAGCCCTCTGTATCGACCAAATACATAAGCGCTGTGTTTTCCGGGTCATGCAATCCAAATGCGGCTTCCAGATAGGTGTTGATGGAATCTTTATCACCGGTCAGAAACTGCCACTTACCTTCATGCGGGTGGTATTTGGTGGCTTGATCTGTATAGGCTTTCATGACGGCAGGAGTATCGTGCCCAGGGTCGAGGGTGAACGAAACCAAAAGGATGTCTGTCTCGGCCTTGTACCGCCAATTGGGCCAGAGTAACCGGCTGGTTATTTTGCGGATATGCGGTGAGTTGGTTGCGAAGAAAGAGGCCAACCAAACTTTTCCTTTCAACGAATCGGTAGTATACACTTGTCCTTCCTGGTTGGTGAAGTTGAAAGCAGGAATTTTCTCAAACAGGGTATCACCTGAGGAGGATACAGTGTACTTCCCTTTGTATGGGAGGGTATTAAAATGATGATCCCCCATGATGGCGAAGAAGAAGATCAGCAGCAAGGGGAATAAAAAAAGTACACCTGATAGAAAGATGTACTTTTTTAGTTTCGACCGTTTATCCATTCTTAGTGAAATGTCTCAAACAGATTCAGGTGTGAGGTACCTTCTCTGAGGGCAATGAAAATGAGATAAACAATGAATATAAAGTATGGGATGAGGATGAAGTTGCGCAAGTTTTTGCGTTCATCTCCCAAGTGCATGAATGACATAACGATGTAGCCTGCCTTAACGAGCGTAAGAACGATGAAAGTCCATTTGATGAATGGCCACATGGCGTCGCTTCGCTTGATCCAAATACCCAAACCAACTTCAACGATGGTGATGGCAGTTAGAAGGACAGTTACAAAAACGATTTTCTTGCGAATCTTAGCACCTGCTTCTTCGCTGTGATGTGCGTTTAGCGAATATGAATCATTAACGATGAGGTCGTCTCTTTCCATTTTTTCAAAGTGTTAGATCAAACAAGGTAGAAGAAGGTAAATACGAATACCCACACGAGGTCTACGAAGTGCCAGTAAAGACCGATTTTCTCCACCATTTCGTAGTGACCTCTTTTTTCGAACACACCATTTACAACCATCAGGAAGACGATGATGTTGATAACAACTCCTGAGAACACGTGGAATCCGTGGAATCCGGTGATGAAGAAGAAGAAACCAGCATAATCCTGATGCTCAGCGTATTCATTGCTTTGGAGGTTGGCTCCGAAAACAAAGTTTTCAGAACGGGCATTCCACAGTTTTTCCATTTCAGCACCTTCAACTTGGGCTTTTCCAATGGTATATTTGTTCAATGTCAGATACTCCAACGAAGCTGAATGTGTGTGTTCTCCCAAAGATTTGATGGTAGTGCCTTCTAGGATAACATTTTTATCACCTTCTACATACGACTCCATGATATGTCCGAAGTGGTGATCCATGTAAACGCGATCTCCTTTTACCATTTCATGGGTAACTCCCGCAGCATCGGTAACGGTTACGTTTTGAGCTAGCTGAAAAGCACCGCCTGAACCGTGAATGAAGTGAGACCATTCCCAAGCTTGCGAGCCAACAAAGAAGAAACCTCCAATGATGGTCAAACCTAACCACTTCACAACCCCTTTTTTGTTGTTGCGATGGCCTGCTTCTACAGCAAGTACCATGGTTACAGAAGACACGATGAGAATGAATGTCATCAATGCTACGTATGCCAGTGGATAGTGTCCTTCGAGCATTGGGAGTGCTTCGAACACTTGTTCACCCACCGGCCAAGGAACAGATGCTCCATGGCGCACAAAGCCGTAGGCCGTTAATAATCCTCCAAAGGTCAGAGCGTCTGACACTAGGAAGTACCACATCATCATCTTACCGTAGCTAACGCTGAACGGTGATTGGCCGCCTCCCCAGAGGACGTCCTTCGAAATTACTTTAGTTGCATCTCCTGCCATAGCCGGATAAAATTTGCTGCAAGTTTAGTGAATTAGAAACAAAAAGGCGAACAAATAGAGCCATAATATACCGAGGAAGTGCCAATAAGTTGCATTTACTTCCAGTCTAATTGTATCTTGTTGATTTACAATGCCTTTTTGGGTGCGGATGAGATTCACCACGAGGTAAATCAGTCCCAATATGAGGTGTGCGATGTGAATAAATATAAGCGCCCACACAAAAGCACCGCTGTTGTTGCTCATGTTTTTAACCTCTGTGGTGAGAGGAACGGCAAAAGTTGGGTCGTTGGCAGCATATAGTTCTCCCTCATGCATAACAAGGGGTTTGCCGTCGCGGTGCACATAATAGTCTTTGCCGTATTCGCCTGTAATATCAGCTATGTTGTTCCAGCTGTAGGCCTCTAATCCTTGATCGTTGGTGTCAACCGTCCATCCCATTCCTTTGGAACGCAGTTCTTTCCATGCCATGGTTTGTGTAGCAGAGAAAGCTAGTCCGAGCGCAAGGGTAAGACCAAGCATCATAACGGTTTGTTTCTGATCGCCTCTCTTGATGGCTTTAACGGCTGCGATCATAGATACTGAACTCAGAATGATGATGGCATTCGAAATCCAAAGTGTAGATGGCGCTTGGATGTGCACCCAATATTCGCCCATGTTGGAAACGATGTAGGCCGAGGTGAATCCACCAAAGAGCATCACGATAGAGAAAATGATGAAATACATCAACATTTTCTTGGTTCTGATACGTACTTCCGGGTCGTATCCTTCAAAAACATCCGTTTTTCCAATTCGGGCTTCAGCTTGTTGACTCATAAGGTTAATTTGTCGAGTACATAAAGAATTTGGACGATCGGAAGGTATATGAACGATGCGAACATGACTTTTTTGGCGTCTTTCATGTCGCACGATATGTAAAGTTTCCAGGCAGTGTAAGCAAATCCGAGCCCAGCGAGCAGAACACCTGCAAATGCCCAGTTTCCAATCATCGGGGCTTCGAGCGGAAATACCCAAGGAAGGAGACTCACAGGGATGAGCATCATGCTGTACAAAAAGATCTGAAACGCCGATGATTTGGTCTGGCCTGATGCAAAAGGCAACAATTTGTAGCCTGCCCGTCTGTAGTCTTCATCGGCAACCCAAGCAATGGCCCAAAAATGCGGAAACTGCCACATAAATTGCGTAGCGAACAACAATCCGGGTGCAACATCAAAGTCGGAGGTTGCTGCCACATATCCCAACATGGGTGGAATGGCACCGGGGAACGCTCCTACAAAAACAGCAATCGCGCTCTTTTGTTTCAAAGGGGTGTATAGCAAAACGTAGGAAAAAATGGCTAACAAGCCCAGAACTCCTGCAATTGTGTTCAGAAAATACCATAGAATAAATACGCCAGCAAAACCGCTCACCAATGAAATAATCAAGCCTTCCGCCGTAGACATCCGACCGGTAGGCAAGGGCCTGTTCATGGTTCTATTCATCAGCTTGTCTAGATCACGCTCCCAAACTTGATTGAGACCATTACTGGCACCGGTAAGTAGGAAGCCACCGAAGGTTAAGGCGAGCAATTTGCCCAAGTCGATAACCGAAGTGCCCATGAAATATCCGAGCAAAGCAGAAAGCACCACAATAATGGTTAGGCGTACCTTGAATAACATTGCCAAGTCGCGCAAACGCATGGAGATGGTGGTTTGTTTTTCGATGGAATCGATTGCTTTCAACGGGTTTGATTGGGTCGACAAAGTTAGGTTATTTCGTTTTTAGGTGAAGCAAATCCGATAACAAATCATCATGCATTAAAAATCCCGATAAGGTCTAACCATTGGGGTGCGGATTCCGATCATCAACCAAGTGTCAAGCGGATTGTCGTATTGGTTAGTAAGCTTTCGCAAGCCCAATTCCGCATTGAGTACTACTGGCACACCCCAATTGACGTCTTTCTCTACTCCTAGGCGCAGGGTGCTCAAGGTATTCTTCGTGCCCTGACCTATTTTGTTTCCGTAGAGCAAAGCAGGATTTCGATATGATTTGAAAATGTCGGTTCCGTAGTTTAATCCATCAGGATCTTCCCCAAAATAAGCCAATACGTGGTGAAAGGTGTAGCGCAGGTTTTTGTGGGTGTACGAGCCGCTTACTAACCATTCGAAGAAATTGGTGCCTAACGGATGCGCTAGGGCTTGATTCAAGTGGCCGTAGGCTTGCACAACGCTGCCGTGCGTGTAGGTAAACGGACGAGCCAGGTTTATTTCAGTGAGCAAATTTGTGCCTGTTGAGGCGATGTCCATGGCTTTTGCACCAAGTTGAACCGCGAATTTGTTCGCCCACCACCCCTCACCGCGGCGAAGTTCTGCCATCAAAAATTCATCGAAATAAATTTGTCCATACAAAGTGGCGTAATCGTATACTTTTACCCGAGCTGATAGTCCAAGCAAGACATTGTCTCCTGAACCTTGCGCGAATTCTACTGGTCGGTAAAAAATAAATGGGTTCAAATAGCTGGGTTCAAAACCGCGTTGTGAGAGACTGTCTTTTTCTTGCCAAACAACGCTTTCAAACAAGGAGAGGTTGAAGGCCGGTGTTACATTCCAGCTCAATGCGTGGGCAGACATGTATCTAGTGCGGGTTTGGTCGGTGGAAATATCTTTCAGGACCGTCCATAAATTGACGTATTTGACACGCCAAATTTTGGTTGTGAGGCGCATGTACGGATAAGGAGCTGCATTGTGGCTGAGGATCATGCTTCGGTAGCCATCGCCCCAAAAATGTTTATCACGACCAACATCCAATTGAAAGTGGTTTCCCATTTTCAGACCAGCGGAAGCTGTCCAGTAATGTGCAAACTGCGGCACATTGCTGCCAAAAGCTTCACCCATTCCGGGTAAGACCTCTCGGTTATGTGTAAACTGTTGCAGATGGTCAGGAAAATATTGCCATGCGCCTTGGTATTCAGCCTGCGCGAAAAACCGCCGTTTCATTTTTACCATTGCTTCAACACCTGCAGATCCGA
>JBJOIB010000076.1:0-17430 GCA_046047375.1 Bacteroidota bacterium | reverse complement strand
TCTAGCGGTGCTTACACGTTGAACTTGTCTTGTACTCCAATTGCATTCGGATGTACAGATCCAATTGCATGTAACTTCGATCCAGCTGCAACTACCAACGATGGTTCATGTGACTATGTGTCATGTGCAGGTTGTACAGATCCAACTGCATGTAACTTTGATCCAGCTGCAACTTTGAACACTGGTTGTGATTACTCATGTATCGGTTGTGATGATCCTGCTGCTTGTAACTACAGCGCTGCAGTGACCATCAACGACGGTTCATGCTGTTTCGACAACTGTGTGACCCTCACTGTAGGTGGTGGTTCATTCCCTGGCGAAGTGGGCTGGTCATTGGTTGATGCCGGTGGTGCAGTAGTAGCTGTTGGCGGTGTAGGTACATTTGACTTGTGCCTTGCTGACGGTTGTTACCAGTATGTAATGACAGATTCATTCGGTGATGGATGGAACGGTAACACCTACAACTTCGTGTTGGGTGGTTCTTCAATCGGTTCTGGTAACCTCGACAACGCAGAAGTTGGTGACGGTGAATCTACAGGTACTGACCTTATCGTTATAAACGGTGGTTGTACTCCTGGATGTACTGATCCAGGTGCTTGTAACTTCGATCCAGCAGCTGATTTCAACTGGGCATGTGATTTCACTTCATGTGCAGGTTGTACAGACATTCTTGCTACTAACTACGATCCAGCTGCAACTATCGACGATGGTTCATGTGTGTTCTGTGGTGCTGGTGAGATTCTTGCTATCATCGACATGACTGACTCTTTCGGTGATGGTTGGAACGGTGCTCTTTACGCTGTAACTACTACCACTGGTACTGTTATCGCTACTGGTGACTTGAACACTGCTTCATTCGGTGACGGTGTGTCTGTTGGTCAGGACGCTTTCTGTATGGCTCCTGGATGTTACATCTTGTCTGTAACAGGTGGATCTTTCGCTGCTGAAATTGGTTGGACATTCTCAGACCAGTTGGGCAACGTATACGGTTCAGGTGGTGCTCCTACAACTGCATTCAACATCGACTTCGGTTTCACCGGTGGATGTGGATTCTCTGGATGTACTGATCCAAACTGTATCGGTTACAACCCATCAGCTACTATCGACGATGGCTCATGTTTGTGTCCTCCAGCTAACAACAACGTATGTGACGCTGAAGCAATCGGATGTGGTGTTTCTGTAGCTGGTACTCTTGCCAACGCAACTGACAACGAAGGTTTGATCGGTTCTCTATGTGGTGGTACTGCAGTAACAACTGCTGGTGTATGGTATTCATACGATGCTGCTGCTGATGAGCAAGTAACTGTTAGCGCTTGTAACTCTGTAGGCGTTACTGATACTAAATTGCACGTTTACCTAGGTGCTCCTGACTGTAACAACCTTGTGTGTGTTGCTTCAAACGACGATGGTTGTGGTGCAGGTAACTTCTTGTCTTCTGTGACTTTCAACGCTCAAACTGGTAACGACTATTACATCCTTGTTTCTAAGTTCTCTACCTTCACTACAGGTGATGACTTTACATTGGATGTGTCTTGTGTATCTTGTGGTGCATTCCCAGCTAACGACGACTGTGCAACTGCTCAGCCTGTTATCTCTGGTTTGACTATCACTGCTTCTTTGTGCTGCGCTGGTCCTGCTAACGCTCCTAACTTCGCTGCTGGTTTTGCAACTGCTTACGATGTATGGTACAGCTTCAACTCAAACGACTACGATACTTTCTTCTTCGACGTTACTAACGTATCTGGTGGAAACGTAGGTTTGATGTTCTACACTGGTGACTGTTCAGCTCCTGATGACTTCGTTGGTTGTTTGGTAACTGGCCAGTGTGCTGGTGACATCAGCGACTTCTTGACGTTGACTCCAAACACCGACTACTACTTCTCAATCTTCACAACATTGCCTGATCAGTGTGGTGACTACGAATTGAGCGTATTGGGTGTTTACCTTGGTTGTACTGACCCTGTAGCGAACAACTACGACGCTCAGGCTAACACTGACGATGGTTCTTGTGACTACGCAGGTGTTGTTAACCCACTTGACTTGTGTGCTGATGCAGCTGTTGTTACTTGTAACACAACTGTAAACGGTACAACTGGTGGTGCAACTGCTGTTGGTGCTCCAACTGGTCTTGCTTGTGATATCGCTCCAGGTTCAGGTGTATGGTACCAGTTTGCTGGTACTGGTGACTATGTTACCATCTCTACTTGTGGTTCAGTAATCGATTCTAAAATCAACGTTTGGGAATCAGTTGACTGTGCAGGTCCATTCTCTTGTGTATCTACTCCAGAAGGTGGTTTCGCTTCTGAAACTACTGACTTCGGTTCTTGTGGATTCTTCGATCAAGATGATGCTTCTGTATCATTCATCTCTACTGCTGGAACAAACTACTACATCTATATCAGTGCTCAAGACGTTGATGGTAACCCATTGACTGATGACAACGGTACATTTGTAATGGACATTTCTTGTGAGCCTGTAGTACTTGGTTGTACAAACCCAGTTGCATACAACTACAACGCTGCTGCTAACATCGAAGACGGTTCTTGTGACTTCTTCTCTGGTACTTGTACTGCTGGTGGTACTGCATTGTTGGTGAACATGACAGATTCATTCGGTGACGGATGGAACGGTGCTACCTATACCATCACTGATGGTACTGGTGCTACTATAGCTTCTGGTGACCTTGACGGTGCTGACTTCTTCGTAGACGAAGATAACTTCGCTGGTCCAGAAAGCGGTTTCGATTTCTTGTGCTTGCAGGATGGATGTTACACTATCCTAGTTGGTGGTGGTATCTTCGATATTGAGTGTGGATTCTCAATCGTTGACGCTAACGGAACTGTTTACGCTTCTGGCGGTGCTGGTACTTCAATCGGCTTCACTATCGGTGCTGCAGTATGTGGATGTACTGACTCAGGTGCTTGTAACTTCGATCCAGCTGCAACTGACGAAGATGGTTCATGTGAATACGTGTCTTGTGCAGGCTGTACAGACCCAACTGCATGTAACTTCGACGCTACTGCAACTATCGAAGATGGCTCTTGCTGCTTCGACAACTGTGCTACATTCATCATGAACGACTCATTCGGTGACGGATGGAACGGTGCTATCTACGAAATCTTCACTATCGACGGTACTTTCGTTGCTAGCGGTGATCTTGATAACGCTCAGTCTGGTGACGGTTCTTCAACTGGTACAGATATCCTGTGCTTGGCTGATGGCTGTTACACATTGAACGTAACTGGTGGTACTTTCCCTGGTGAGGTTAGCTGGACATTGTTCGGATCTAACACTGGTGTTATCTCTGGTGGTGCTAACGCTTCTGTAAACTTCTCTGTAGGTTCAGGCGCTTGTATCACTGGTTGTACTGAGCCAGTTGCTTGTAACTACGACCCAGCTGCGAACATCGCTGACTGTGAGGCGTGTGATTACAGCTCATGCTTCGGATGTACTTATATGACAGCTACCAACTACGATCCGGCTGCCGGAATCGACGATGGTACTTGTATCTTCGACATCGCGAACCCTTGTCCTGAAGACTTGAACGGAGACGGCATTGTTAACGCAGGTGACCTCCTCCAGTTCCTTGGTGCCTTCGGTACAACTTGTAACTAACCAAATAACGAAAGGGTGTCCGGTTCCATTCCGGTTCCGGACTCCCCTTTCCCTTGTTAACTATATATTCTAGCACTATGAAAAAACTCTTATTGTTTTTCGCTGCGGTGGGAGCTGTTCTCTCAGGTTCTGCACAGTTGAATGGAATCGTAGTCGAGCCGTTTACTATAACGGGCGGTGTTTCTGTTCAACCTCCAGGGACCACAACCTACCGCGTTTATGCTGAGTTTCAGCAAGCTACAGACAAAATGTCTGCAGTATTCGCAACATTGGACTGTCACCAAGCCTATGTGCACACAACCACATCTTTCCACAACGATGGATTTGGTAACACATTGGGTTCAGTTCAAAACATTGCGTTCTTTAACTTCTTCCCGACGTATCAAGCAGACTCTTGGCTCACAATTGGTGCTGACAACAACACTGTACCTGGAGCTGCTGACGTAGGCGCTGTAGCAACAGTGCCTGCTAGCCCGTATGCTGGTCCTTTCGGAACAACAGCTGCTGGTGGTAACTTCGATATGGAAGATGGTGCTTGGTATACCCTTGCTACCAGCGCAACTGCACTTCCTTCAGGTCCTAACAACCGCGTACTTCTTGGACAGTTCACAACCTCAGGAGATCTTTCTTTTGGTTTGAACCTTCAGGTGTTCGTAGGTGGTGACCAGGCTAACGGCCGTGTGGACTACGTATGGCAGGAAACATGCTACAACGGAGCTGCTGAAACCGGTTTCGAAGCTGCATGTCCTTCATGTGTTTACCCTTCTTTGGCTGTAGACGGATGTACAAACCCACTTGCTTGTAACTACGATCCAGCTGCAACTAACGACGATGGTTCATGTGATCTTGTTTCTTGTCTTGGTTGTACCAACAGCCTTGCCTTGAACTTCGATGCAACTGCAACTATCGACGATGGTTCATGTATCGTTCCAACTTGTGCTCCAACTACTCCAGACAACTTCACTTACTGCTATGCTATCAATGAGTTAACCACATTTACATATGTAGGTGCTGGTGCAGGTGACCAAGTGATCATTGTTATCAATGCTGGTTCTTTCGAAACTGGTTGGGATTTCTTCACTGTTTATGACGGTACTGATAACTCAGGTACAGTTTTGTTCTCAGGTGATGGCGATGTTTCAGGATTGGTATTCGTATCAACCACTGGCGCATTGACTTTGGAAATCGATTCTGATGAATCTTTTGCATGTTCAACTGGTTCGGAAACAGCTTTGGATTACGACGTATACTGTGGTGTATTGTCTAACCCGGGTTGTACTGACCCAGCTGCTTGTAACTACGACGCTGCAGCAACTTCTGATGATGGTTCATGTGTACTTCCTGCAGCTAACGACTTGTGTGCTGGAGCAATCGCTTTGACTAGCGGTGTTCAGGTAACAGTTGATAACACTGCTGCTTGTCAGGGTGAAGCCGTTCCTGTTTCTGTTCCAACCACTGGTTGTTCAACTCAAACTGGATGGTGCCCAGGTCAAGGTTCTGAAAACGCTGGTGTATGGTACACATTCACTACTCCAGCAAACGCTGCTTCTGTTGTTATTACTACTTCTGATGATGGTGTAGCTGGTCTTACCGACACTCAGGTGGCTGTATTCGATGGTTGTGGTGGTAACTTTGTTGCCGGTAACGATGACTTCGGAACTTTGTACTCTCAAGTGAGCTTTGCTTGTGGTGTTTTGGCTGCTAACACAACTTACTACGTGTTGGTAGACAAATACTCTTCAACTTCTACTTCAGGAACATGTTTCTTGAACATCACTATCGATGAGAACGCTTGTTTGACTGGTTGTACTGATGCTAACGCGATCAACTTCACCCCAGGTGCTGTTATCGACGATGGATCATGTGTGGTGCCTACTTGTGCTCCAACTACTCCAACTAACGTTACATACTGCTACGGAAACAATGAAAACTCACAAGTGATCTACACTGCTACTGCTGGTAACCAAGTAATCATTTCATTCAACTCAGGTGCGCTTGAGTCTTGCTGTGACGACTTGAATATCTATGACGGTATCGGTACTGGTGGTACCTTGATCGGTACTTACACTGGTGACCTTTCAGGCTTGGTTGTTCAATCAACTACTGGTGCTATCACCATTCAAGTTATTTCTGATAGCTCAGTATCATGTTCTTCTGGCTCTCTTTGCTGCTCTGCAGGATTTGACTACGACGTATACTGTGGTTCAGTTGCAGTTCTTGGATGTACTGATGCCGGTGCTTCTAACTACGACCCAGCTGCTACTGTAGACGATGGTTCATGTGTATTCTGTAACGACAACCTTGTTGACGTAGTAATCGTAAACGGTGACTTCCCAGGCGAAATGTCTTGGTCTATCGTTGACGGTGCTTCTAACGTGGTTGCATCTGGTAATGGTAACTCAGCTGACCTTACATTGTGCTTGCCTACTGGCTGTTACTCTGTAGATATGGCTGACTCATTCGGCGACGGATGGAACGGCGGTGCTATCGAATTCTACGTTGGTGGTTCTTTGATCGCTTCTGTTGACGTTGACAACGCTGTTATCGGTGACGGTGAATCTACTGGTACTGATTTCGTAGACATCGGTAACTCTGGTTCATGCCCTGTATTGGGTTGTACTTTGGTAGGTGCTTGTAACTACGATCCAGCTGCTACGTTGGATGACGGTTCTTGTATCGCTGGTCCATGTGTGAACGACCTTCCTGCTCTTGCTTACGCCATTCCGGTGAACAACCTTGGTGTTTGTGCAGGTGTTAGCGGCGACATGAACGAAGCTACTGTTGCTTCTCCTGAAGCTACTTACCGTACTTCTGCTCTCGACTTGTGGTATACATTCGTACCTTCAACTTCTGGTGTTCGTGTAGAATTCAACACTGTTGACTTCGATGCGTTGATCGAGTTGCAAGATGCTTCTAACAACCCAATCGATATCGAAGACGTAGTATTCGTAAACGGTGGTGAAGTATTGAACATCGGTAACCTTACTGCTGGTCAGACTTACTACTTGCGTGTTGCGCCTTGGAACCCAACTTCGGCTCCGGCTCCATTTGACCTTTGCGTACAGTCTATTCCTGATACTCGTTGTGACTATGGTTCAGGTCCTTACTCTCTGTGTAACTTGTTTAAGGCAGACTGGGTATTGGCTGACGACTATTTGTTCTACTTCACTTCTCAGACTACTGGCATGACTTACACTTACCAGAGCGGAACAGGTTCATCATTCCTCGTTCTCTCTAACGTGTCTGGCTTGACTTGGGATGATACTTACGATGTAGAAATCAGCGCTATTTGGGACTTGAACGATGGTAACGGCGATGCTGAAACTATCGAAGTTCTTAACGATGAGCCTTGCTTCATCATTGTGAACCCAGCTCCACTTGCGCAAATGCGTCCGTCTGACAACCAGGCGAACTATGGTCCTCACTACCTCGGTGACTACATCGCTGCAACTCCGTTTGTATGTGGTGTGATCGACTGGACTTGGGAATTCGTTAACACTGACGGTTCACAGCTTCCAATCGTACAGTCTCGCGGTATCGCTAACGCGTTCATCCGTTTGAACACTATCACTGGTCTTGTACCAGGTGCTGTTTACGAAGTTCGTGTTCGTCCTGAATTCAACGGTTACAGCGGTAACTACGGTCCTGTTCAGCTCTTGTCTATCATCGGCCCTGTGAACCAGGAAGCAAACGTTGCTCCTGTTGTTCTTGAGGATGCTGCTGAGCGCGTAGTAGCTGGTGACATCACCGAAACTGCTCTGTATCCAAACCCTAACTCTGGTGAGCTAGTTAACTTGAACATCAACAACATCCCTTCTGATGTTGAACGCATCACTGTAGATATCTACAACGGTGTTGGTGCTCTTGTTGTTAGCCAGCAGATCGCTGTTTCTGGTGTTAACATGCAATCTACAATGTCTCTTAACGAGCTTGCAGGTGGTATCTACACTGTAAACATCAACGTGGGTAACGAAGTAAGAACTGAGCGTCTGATCATTCAGAAATAAGCTCTTGCTAACCATATTGGAAGGCCCGCTGCACTCGCAGCGGGCTTTTCTTTTTTATAGAGGAGCTTCGGCCTTATTTTTGCTATCCTTGCCTAAACCTTGTTCTAATGAAGTACACCTACCTTATCATCACCCTTTTATTTTTTGGAACCTCCGCTGTTCATTCACACGGCCAAGAGGTCTTATCTAGCATCAATAGCGAATGGATTGCACGCAAGAAATTCACTTTGTTTCGCATGGATTCTCTTCTAGATGACCGCTCGAAGGCTGCCATCGCAGATGCATGGAATGTCGGAACACTATTGGATCCTCGACAAAAAAGAGCAGAACAACCCATGCTCGCTGATTCCAATACGGTAATCATCGCACCGTTTCACTTTCTTGCTGATAACGATACCTTGACTGCTTTGGTGGCATTTCAAGGTGGAAAAGAAGCCGCAAAAATGAAGGCAAACGAACCCGGAATGTGGATCTGGCCAGCAAAATCTAAATTCATTGCTCGCATCATCGTTGATGAAGAAAAACTTCAGCCCTATATGATGCGCACCTTTATACTGGGTGTTCAGTCAATGATGAATCTGCAACTTTCAACGCTTTCTGACGCTGATCGCCAAACAAAACTATCTGGTGAAGAATGGGTCGGCCCGGCTGAAGTGCTATTTGTAGACTCTATAAACCTCACAGGAAAGTATAAGCGAACTGATTTTGGTAAACTGGGCTACAACAACCTTAAAGTGATTCGCTATCAAAATATGCAAGGCAAACTGCGTGATCCAAAGTTCAAAGGAGCTTACCTCGATAGACATGTTATAAAAGCGAACGGAAAACGATTCGCAATTACCTATCTATACACTATTCATGCTGGCCTGAAAGGGTATTACGTTGAAGAACTTCCTGAAAGGGTGTCAGGCGAAATCAATCCTGAATACCTGCACTTCCTACTTCAAGAAGAAGCGCCGATTCCAGGGAAAGACCCCCGCGATCATCCGCGAAAAATTTCTTACCCAAAAAGGTTTTAAAGGAAATGAAAGGGACATGATGTCCCTTTTTTTTATTGCATGTCTAGAAATACCATCAAAACAGCCAAAGATGCTGACCCCAAAGCCAACTCACGTGGATTTACCATTTCGAAAACATCCCTGTTAGAGTGATGGTAGTCGAAATAACGCTGTCCATCAGGAATAAACCCGAAAAGGTTTGTGGTTTGATCTTTTAACGGGCGGATATCGACCCCGCTCCATCCGCGGCGAGCTTGATGAATACCGTAATCCTCCAAATCGCTCACAAAGTGCCTTAATTTTGAATATAACTCGTCTCCGCACTCTGTATTGTATCCACGAGGTGTAAAGCCGCCTGCATCGCTCTCAATGGCTGCATGGTGAATTTCACCGCGCTGTTTAGCAACTTCCGCATAGGTTTCACCACCATTGTTGCCGTTTTCTTCATTGATGAAAAGCACAAAACGCAATGTCCTTCGCGGTTTGTAGTTCATGGCTTTAAGCAATCTGAGCACTTCTATCGTGTGGGCTATTCCGGCACCATCGTCGTGTGCTCCCTCACCAATGTCCCATGAATCCAAATGTCCGCCAAGTACTATAATTTCCTCTGGAATCTCCTCACCACGCCATTCAGCAATAACATTTGCTTGTTCGCGATCCTCATATTTGATGCAGTCCATCTCCATCTGAACATGCACACGTTCGCCCTCAGATAACAGAGTGTGCAACAGATTGGCATCC
Organism: Bacteroidota bacterium; assembly: GCA_046047375.1. Classification (GTDB taxonomy): domain Bacteria; phylum Bacteroidota; class Bacteroidia; order Flavobacteriales_D; family Sanyastnellaceae; genus RI-182. The sequence goes on along the minus strand of JBJOIB010000076.1, from coordinate 8,069 downwards.
ACGGTTGATATAGCAGCGGCCGGAATTTGATCAACTCCTGCTTTGTATTCCATGCCACCCGTATGTGGAAAGGTATCTTGTGCATGCGTCAATGAACGAACCAAAACGGCCTTCGCTCCATAGGCTCCTGCAGCGGAGGCGCCGTCAGAGCGCTGATCATAAGCGCCACCATATGCAGCCCCGGTGTTTATCAGAAGCGGATCCATGGCGCGGTTAAACAATACAATTTTACCCTCAATCGCTTTCCGTCCAAGTTTCTCCAGTTCTTCAATATGCTTTACCTCAATAACCTCCCCTTCTACAACACCATTGGTGGGAATAGATCCACCTAAAGCGGTTATGTGAAGTGCACCAGTCTTCAGGCCTGAGGTATAAGATGCTTCTGCGGTGGTTCCCCGACTCCAATGCGGCACCACAACTGGTTGCAAATACACTGAATCGGCACCGTAGTTCTTCAAAACTTCCGCTCCCCAGGCAATGGCCTCATCGAGCGATGAGCTCCCACTCAAACGGTGTCCAATTTCTTTGCATAAATAACGAAGATGATCGTATGATTCGGAGCTGGCCAGCGCTTCGGTATAAACCTTTGCAATCATGGTTGAATCAGGCTGCTGACCAAACGCGGCGAATCCGGTCAACACAAGAACAAATGCGATAAGCTTTCTCATTGCATGTAAGATCCGTTGTTGATGTCAATTCCCTGTCCGGTCATGGATGTCTGCTTCCCACTGAACAAGAAATCGACTAAATGACCAATTTCCTCTGGTAAACTCATTCGGCCGAGTGGCACAAATCCCATCTGCTCTTCATAGCTTTCTGTGTAAGGCACACCGGTGCGATCAGCTAATTTCTGAATCCCTGCTCGTGCCATATCGGTTTCAACCCAGCCAGGACAGAGTGCATTTACCAAGATTTTATCAGCCGCTAACTCCACGGCTAGCGCACGAGTTAACCCTAGAAGTCCGGTTTTTGAGGTGCAATAGGCTGTGTAATTTGGAACGCCGAAACGGGCCAAGCACGATGAAGTGATTAAAACGTGCCGGTAATTTTCCGTGGATTGACGCAAATAGGGCAAACACTCCATGATGGTGTTATACGTGCCAGTTAAATTGGTGCCAATGATTTCGCCCCAGCGGTCCCCATCCCCAAAATGGTTCTCTCCACCAATACCGGCATTGGCAAACACCGCATAAATATTGCGTTTTTCAGGTTGAATAGCCGAGAAAGCGTTTTTAAACACAGATCCGCGTGAAACGTCTGTGGCTAAAACCAAATGGTTGGCTTTGTTCTGCAGAAGGTGCAGGGTTTCCTCCAACGCCTCTTGTCTTCTCCCCACCAAAATCAGGTTGTTGTCAGCATGTTTTGATAGTTCGATGGCAGTAGCCCGCCCCATGCCGCTTCCGGCTCCTGTAATTACGATGCTTTTCATAAGGCTGTAAAATAAAAGGAAATATCGCAATGATCTGCTATCGGAATACCATGAATCGAGGTTGGCTCGAGCAGAGGCATGTGCAGCAAAAAGTTCAAGCCGTAATGCAAAAAGGCTTCACGTGCAGATGTGAGGTGCTCAATGCCAATTAACAAACCACAATCGTCAAATGAAATACGAAAATTGGCATCGCCCTTATGGTCGTTGATTCTTACAACCACTTCATATCGTCTACCTTCATGTACGAAAATTAAATCTGCGGTTGGCGCCAGGAGGCGAGGGGGCGTAATTTCAAATGTCCCACCAGCGGTGGGGATGGTCATGGCCTCGGGCAAAACAAGAGCATCGGTAGTTTCTGGCGTTTTATGGATCACGGGTTCAAAACGATCTTCAAATGTGACCTGCTTGCTGATGTTAAAGCTTCTCCATCGTCCTTCTTTGACTCCTTTTCGATAAAACCCTTCTTGCAAAAGCCCTCCCAAAAGATGCTCTTTGTAGCGCCCATGTCTAAGGCCATCGAGCATATCGGCTGCAAGTAAGGTGTCACCATAGACATCGAAAGTAGTCCAAGTGCCGTTTGGATGAGCATTCAGATAGTACCCGTTCATACGCACTCCACCGCCTTTGTTCCACCATGTGCGCTGAACCACACTGTCGTTCACAAAGATTAGGTCGTAATCGGGTTTGAGGAAGGTATCCATAAACCGCCATCGCTCAGCGGGCTGTCCGTTCTGAAATGTGCCTTCCGCAATGATACGCTCATCTGCACCACTTCTGTAGAACCTGCATTTTCCATGCGGACGTCCGTTGCGGTATTCAATGGAGCGCAGCAATCGGTCGTTTTCATCGTACAAGAACACGAGCCCATTTCCGTCTGAAAAGCCACCTCCAGGCAAGGGCTGGCCAAAAGTGCCCGCAATCGCCACAATTTGAGCCAAGTCACCTCGGTTGAAAATGAAGTGTTGCCGTAAAAAGCCTCGACGGTTGTAAATCCTTAAACTCCCGTCAAGCTGTTGCCCCAGCTGACTTCCCATCCCGGTGTTGACGAGTAATTGCGTGTAATACGGATGTCCGGATTGTGTATGCCGTTGACTATGCGGGTGGTACGGAGAAACCTGAAAACGATAACGCGCCGCGACAGGGCCTCGGGGGTAGAATGATCGAACTGTTGTTTCCACCCATTTCCCATAGGTGAACGATCGAAAAGCGAGCGAATCTCCTTTGGGTGTCAGGAGAGATGCTGATTGCAGCAAATCGTTTTTGAAAATCAATGTGCAGCGTTCTTTCTGACCTTTGGTGTAGAATGAGGTCCATGTTTTCTCGCCCACATTTTCATATTGCTTCTGGGCGCGTTGTTTGTTGTTGCTGTAGTAATGGTTCCATGTTGCCACAGGTTTACCTCTGTCATACCAACCTTCTGCCTTCAATGCGCCTACCTGGGTGTCATATACTTTCCACAAACCGCTTTTTTCGTTGCTTTCGTACTGGCCCTCTACCACCGTAAGATGTCCGAAATAAACTTTATATGGACCCTGCAAAACGGTTGTGTCTGACGTTTGTCGGTGGTATTCGATGCGAAATGGCCCACCGTTGTCTCTAATTCTTTTTTCTGTCTGAGCCATTCCGTCAACGGTCGTCAACAGAATAAAAAAATGAAGGAACAAGGAAACACGGTGATTTAAGACACACGAGTTGCCTGATTTATTGATTAATTTTGCCATCATGGCACTTACACCTACCACCAGCATTCCACTCGGATTTACGGCTCCAGATTTTGCTTTAACAGATGTTCGAACAGGCAACACGGTCACTTTTGATGCTGTTAAAGGTACAAAAGGAACGGTGGTAATGTTCATCTGCAACCACTGTCCGTATGTGGTTCATATTGTGCACGAATTGGTGCAGGTTGCCAATGATTTTTTGCCGAAAGGAATTGGTTTCGTGGCCATTTCATCCAACGATGCTGCTCAATATCCGCAAGATGGGCCTGACCTTATGCGTGTTTTCGCCTCGGAACATCAATTTCCGTTTCCGTATTGTTACGATGAATCGCAAGAAGTAGCGAAAGATTACGATGCTGCGTGCACGCCTGATTTTTCAGTGACTGATGCCCATGGAAAGGTTGTGTATCGCGGAGAATTCGATGCCGCCCGACCTTCTTTGCCCATACCCGTAACAGGTGATTCTCTGCGGAAGGTGCTGAATGGATTGGTAGATGGGGTGTCTCCTGAGGCAGAAGGACAACGACCAAGTATGGGCTGCAATATTAAATGGAAACTATGAGGTACAACTTGAGTGAAATTAACGAGGTTATTCGCAACCGTCGTTCAGTAAAACCTGAAAGCTATTCGGGAAGAAAGGTCCACAAAGAGATCGTTCAGAATATTCTAACCAATGCAACGTGGGCTCCAACGCACGGAATGACGCAGCCTTGGCGGTTTAAAGTGTTTATGGAGGAGGGGTTGAATAAGTTGAGTGAATTCTTGCCCGCATTGTATAAAGAACTTACTCCAGAAGACAAGTTCAGCCAGAAGAAATACGAGACGTTTCAAAACCGACCGAAAATGGTATCGGTAATCATTGCCATCTGCATGGAACGCGATAAGGATGGCTTGATTCGCGAAGTTGAAGAAATTGAAGCCGTGGCTTGTGCCGTTCAAAACATGGCACTCACTAGCACCGCCTACGGTTTGGGCAGCTTTTGGGCTACGCCGCCGATGATTTACCACGAAAAAATGAATGCCTTTTTGGGTATCGGTCCTGAAGATAAATGCCTCGGATTGTTTTTCATGGGATATACCGAGCAAGAATGGCCAAAAGCGCACCGCAAGCCATTGGAGTATGTTACCGAATGGATAACTGAATGAGACTGGTAAACTACTACGAACACGAGTCCGATAATCGGTACATGGTATTCTCGTTTGTTGCAAAGCACCATGCGGATTATTTTGAGGAACTGTTGAAAGGTAGACATGTGCATTTTGAGCGGTTTTTTGACGAAGAAGCCGATCCCCCATGTACCTTGTTTGGCGTGAATAAATCGTATCTTGACACCGCTATGAACGCCAATTACCTTGTTCATGCTAAATTTCGCAAGCCATTCATTCAAAGCTCTTTACTGAAGTGGGTACTTCTCATCGTAACAGGAACATGCGTAGCATTGGGAATTCTGGGATACATCAAATCGCACTGATCCTGTTTTTGTTTGCGGCCTCTGCCGTGACAGCCCAAGAGAACGTAACCACCTTTGGATTGCAGCTTCGGCCTCTGGTGCCAAATAAATTCGTTGGTTTTGAACCCGTTGGAAACAGCGATGAAGGGTTTGAGGCTACATGGGAACCGCGCGTCAGCATGAGTTTTGGTATGGTCATCCGATGGGGATTTACCAAATCGCTTTCGCTTGAGACAGGGATCAATATGCTCCGAAGGAATTATCGGATTGACCTGTTCGAAACCCCAAGCAACGTGAGGTCTGAAATAAACTACGCCTTTGTTGGTTATGAGGTCCCCATTCAGGCCTTGTTTTATGTGCCGCTTAGTACACGCTGGTGGATGAATGGTGCCGGAGGGGTCTCGATTGACACTTACCCAAGTAGCACGTTTTCACTGGTAACCGAACGCCCTGATGCAATTGAGTATGCGTTCGAGCAGTTCACGGCCCGCCGAAACTGGGCACAGGTGGCTCTTCAAGCCAATTATGGATTTGAATACCGCACGAAAGATTCAGGATACTACTATGTGGGTGTTACCTACCACCGACCGTTCAATACCATGGCTGATTCAGAGGCCGTGCTTCGGTATCCCGGTGAAATAAAACGAGCAATTGTGGAGCTGTCTGGTACCTACTTCACCGTTGATTTCCGCTATTTCTTCCACGAAAAACCAAAGGTTTCAAAATAAGGGGTCACCTCAGCTCCAGAGCAGGCGCCGAATTGGAAATGTCAGCGAAAATTCGTATATTAAGCTCAAGGCCACGAAGAACTGGTTCCTTGTGTTGGTGGGATAAAAAAAAACAGGCCGCCGTGGCAACCTGTTCTTTACTCTATTCGAAACAACGCTAGCTTAGGCGTTTGCCACAAGCTTGAAGCTGATTTTCATATCGTCATAAATCACTTTGTCTCCAAGGCCGTCGAAGAAACTGCCAGATCCATAGCGAATGTCCCACTTGGTGCGGTCAATTTCGAAGGCGGCTTCTGCCACAACTTTTCCAGCGCTGATGGTCACCTTCGCAGGAAAGCTGATCTCTTGAGAAATACCTTTGATAGTCAATTTCCCGGTTACCATGTAGTTGGCCCCGTTTTCACCTTTCATTGGTTTGAATGAAGACAATACAAACTGCGCAGTTTTGTGCTCACCTACATTGAAAAAATCAGGTGATTGCAAGTGGCCAACCAATTTACCTTTGGTTTCAGCGTCCATGCCCTCGTCGGTACAAACGATGGTGGTCATGTCAATTACCACGTTAGCAGCGTCAATCACACCATCCACTACTGATACAGTTCCGCTCTTCAATTTTAGCGTACCCTGGTGACTTCCGGTAACTTTTTCACCCACCCAATTAATGGTAGTTGATGAAGTGTTCACCTGCAAACGCTCAGCACCGCCTTCACCTTCTCCGGCAGTTGATGCAAATACCGCCACAGCGGCCATCATGGTTAAAAAAACTTTTTTCATACTTACTTTGTATTTGTTTCTATGGTTATTAAGCCAGACCTCAATTTGTCTAGCAATTCATTCAACTTTTTTGCTTCTTCCTCGGTCATTCCGAACAGCTGCTGGTCAAACCCCTCTATCGATCCATCAATCTCTTTCAAAAGATCAAGGCCAGCCTGCGTTATGGTAACCTCCGCTTGACGTCGGTTGGTGGGACAAACTTTTCGATCGCATAGCCCTTTCGTTTTGAGCTTTTCAACAAGCCTGCTGGTGTTCGAACTTCTGTCAATCATCCGATCTACCAAATCGTATACCCCAATGGGTGAACCCTTTTGTCCGCGCAGTATGCGTAATATATTGTACTGCTGTCCGGTCAGATCGTACTTGCGAAAAAAACGCTGTTGGTTGATGTCTAACATCCCGGCAACGTGCATAACATTCAAGCCAAGTTTCTGGAACTCACTTTTAAACTGCTTCTGTTTGATCGCCTCCTCCAATTTCATGAAGCAAATATATGTACGTACAATATATGTAGCTACATAAATAAACTTAAAAAATGTAAAAATCCTTTGGTTACCTTCGTTGCATGGAGATGAGAGCGATTTACGAGGACATCCTTCAGCAAGCCATTCACAGCATAAATGGCCTTCAACGGCGCATTGGTAGGGTGGTTTGGTATAGGCTAGTGACCTTTGCCATGATAGCAGGTGCGACATACTTGAGCATCACATATGCAGTTTGGTTTTCGATTGTGATGTTTTCATGTGTCGTGCTTTTTCTTTTTTTCGTCAAACAAGCGAACGAGCTGAACGAACAAAAAAGGCAAACAGAGGCTTTGGCCGCAGCATGCCGTCGGGAATTGAAAGCATTGCAAGGTGAACTGCAAGCGGTAGTTGTTAATGATATTCCGGCGGTTCATCCGTACATACATGACCTTGATGTATTCGGCGATCAATCGTTGTTTTCGCTCATCAACCGTTCCGCAGATGAGATCGGGATTCCTTGGTTGAGAGATGAGTTGCTTCACTTAAAAGCTTCTCAAAAACATGCGAATCGGCGACAGGCTGAAGTGGAAATTCTATCTGAGATGCATCTTGTTCGACTGCAAATACAGGCTGCATCGGCGCAGTTGCGCATAAGCCGAGAAGAGTTAGAAGATTTTACGTTGTGGGCAGAGGCAGAGGTGCATCATCCGCAATGGACATGGATGGTTCGGTTGGCGCCTTGGTATGCCTTGCCTGGATTCCTTTTGGCTGTTTTCGGTGTACTTCCGTCATCGCTCATTTTGGCGTATTTCAGCGTGCCTTTGGTAGTGGTTGGCAGTCAGTTAAAGCATACTGCAAAAATGGCTGCGGCTCTCAGTGGAAGAGAGAAGACCATGAAGCATTTGGCGCATTTATTCCGTCACGCACACGGCGTGGATGAAAAAAGCGGTGGTAAAATTCAGAGTGCACGTACCTTGCAAGATGCTTCGGAAGCGTTCAGAAATTTAGCTCGCATTGCATCTAACACCGATCAGCGAAGTAACATTTTTGCTGCCTTGCTTACCAATGCGCTTTTTTTGGCTGAGATCAGAAATGCACATCAGGCTAACACATGGAGACAGAAACATGGCCATGCAGTTTCCGGTTGGTTCAAGGCCCTCGGCGAACTACAAGGAATAGCCTCAATGGGCGGTTTCAGAGCCAATTTCCGCAAACAAACCTGTTATCCCATTTTGACTGCTCAGAAAGAAATTCAATTAGCGCAAGCCTTTCATCCGTTAATGCTCACGGGAGCCGCTGTGGCCAATGACATTTCGTTGAATGCTGATCAGCGAGTATTGTTGTTGACGGGAGCGAATATGGCAGGAAAAAGCACCTACCTGCGCGTTGCTGGCCTGCATCTGGTATTGGCATCCATAGGTAGTTGTATCCCGGCCTCCTCCGGCGCGATTGGTGCGCTTGATCTGTTTACCTCCATGCGGACTACAGATTCGGTTCAAGCG